>JANOSN010000075.1:0-2026 GCA_031415895.1 Polaromonas sp.
GCGGCATCGCGGTATTCACGGCTAAAGGCAACACTGCGGTCGCGTATCTCGCTCCAACTCAGGGGCATGGGGGGCTTTCGGTGTTCTGCTTAGAGGGTAGCTTTTATCGCCGTTAAATCAGACCCTAGCGCAGGCAATGCCGTTTGTATAGTTTCCCACACGGTGTCTAGGTTGATATCGTAATAGCTATGGGCAATACGGTTACGCATGCCTTTCATGCTAGCCCACGCAATGTGGGCGTGCTGGCTAGAAAATCCGGGGTAGTCACGCAGTATCTTGGTGGCTATTTCGCCGATGACAATAAGGTTTAGCACCACAGCTTGTTGCGTACGTTTATCTTCCACAAAATCTGCCTTGTTGATGCCTTCAATATAGCTGGCGGCTAAATGAATAGCCTCTAGCATTTGATCAATGTAGTCAGGAAGGCGATTAAGCGTCATACGGGCAGTGCGCTTGCCACCACTTGCGCGCGAAACTTGATGGGCAAGTCTGCTGGGGTTAGTACATCTACATGCACGCCCAAAATGCGCTCTAGTTCAACCTGCAGACCACCTAAGTCGAACAATGTGGTACCAGGCAACGGGTCTACCAAAATGTCCAGATCGCTTTGCTCAGTGTCATGGCCGCTCAGCGCAGAGCCAAACACCCGTGGGTTGACAGTATGAAAACGCACCGCAGCATTACGTACGTCGGTGCGGTGTGTGCTAAGTGCTATGGAAGGTCGCATGATCAATGAACTTTAAACTATTTTTTGCCAGTTGCATAACAAAGCCACCCGAAGGTGGCTTATGGTTAGCCTTAGGCAGACTTAAACCAAGTTCAAAGTCACATCAATGTTGCCACGCGTTGCATTGGAATACGGGCACACGACGTGGGCTTTGTTGATCAGATCTTGGGCTGCGGCGCGGTCCATGCCTGGGATGCTGATGTCGAGTTTGACCTCGATGCCAAAGCCATTGGGGATTGGGCCAATACCCACGGCACCAGACACTTTGGTGTCGGCAGGTACGGTAATTTTGGCTTGGCCTGCTACAAACTTCATGGCACCTAAAAAGCAGGCGCTGTAGCCAGCGGCAAACAGCTGCTCAGGGTTCACAGCGCCGCCTGCGCCGCCCATTTCTTTGGGCACGCCCAGCTTTACGTCTAGCAGGCCGTCGCTGCTGCTGGCATGGCCATCGCGGCCACCGGTGGCTGATGCGTGGGCGGTGTAGACTACTTTTTCGATTGACATATTAGTTTCCTTTGCATGGTGAAGGGTTGTTGGTAAAAATCCGTTCTTATTTTAGACCCGCACGCCAATTAGCGTCGGGGCAAGGTTGATGGCCTTTGTGCAAACGTAAAAAAAGCCACCCGAAGGTGGCTTTTGGTAAGAACGCAGACCAGGTCTGACTTCTTATGGCTAATTACTTAGCGTGCTTGCCAATCAGGCCGGCCATCTCGAACATGGACACTTGGGCTTTGCCGAAAACTTCTTTGAGCTTAGCGTCAGCGTTAATCATGCGCTTGTTGACTTTGTCTTGCAGATTGTTTTTCTTGATGTACACCCACAGCTTGCTCACGATTTCGGTACGTGGCAGTGCTGCAGCACCAACCACTGCGGACAGTGCTGGGCTCAAGGTCAATGCCTTCATGAAGGCAGCGTTAGGTACGCGCTTTTTTGCTGGGGCTTTTTTTGCAGCCGCTTTTTTAGCAGGAGCAGCCTTTTTAGCAGGAGCAGCTTTCTTGGCTGGAGCAGCCTTCTTAGCAGGAGCCGCCTTCTTTGCAGGAGCGGCCTTCTTTGCTGCTACAGCTTTTTTCGCTGGAGCGGCTTTCTTTGCAGCAGGTTTCTTTGCCGCAGCTTTTTTCGCAGTTGCCATGATTGATATCCTTCTATTTAAGTTAATTAACTGTCAGTGACTTCAGTTACCTCACTAACAAAACGGATGCTACTGTAAAAGTAGCGTTTGCTCCAGTGAAAAATCACGTTTTTTGCAAATTATTTTGTGCGGTTTGGTTGCACTGGTTTGCGCAGTGCATACAGGTGCGC
>JANOSN010000076.1:0-1978 GCA_031415895.1 Polaromonas sp.
CATGCTAGGTTTATCAGAGCAGGCCACGCAGATGGCCATGGGCATTGCAGCCAGCCAGCCCATTGGCATGCGCGAGCAGTTTGGCACCATGACCAAGCCGTTTCACCCTGGTGCATCAGCCCGCGCGGGCCTGATGAGCGCGCTGTTAGCACAGCAGGGCTTTACCGCCAGCCAACGCGCCATCGAAGCCCCGCGCGGCATGGCGCAAACCAACTCCACCAAAAACGACTGGAGCGAGATCACCAGCGAGCTAGGCCAGCGCTTTGAAATCAGCTTTAACAGCTACAAGCCCTTTGCCTGCGGCATCGTCATCCACCCCAGCATTGACGGCTGCGTGCAACTGCGCAACCTGCATGGTTTGAAGCCTGCTGACATTGCCAAAGTAGAGCTGAGGGTGCATTCACTGGTAGTAGAGCTGACCGGCAAAAAGACTCCACGTGACGGACTTGAGGCCAAGTTCAGCGTCTACCATTCTTGCGCAGCAGGCCTCATGTTTGGACAAGCCGCTGAAGACGAATACCTAGACGACATAGTGCAACGCGCCGATGTGATAGCTCTGCGCGACAAAGTGACCGCCGTGGTAGACCACAGCATCGACGAAGCCTCGGTCGATGTGACCATCACGCTGAACAACGGAGGCGTGCACCACCTGTTTGTAGAGCACGCGATTGGCAGCATTCATAAGCCGTTGACGGATGCAATGCTAGAGGCCAAGTTTCATGGTTTGGTTGACCCGGTGTTGGGCAAAGAGCGGGCTGATGCTTTGATAACAGCTTGCTGGGGATTGGGGGCAGCCGCAGATGTTCGTGCGCTTACTAAGCTGGCGCAGCCTTGAGCTATTTCTCTTGACGCCAAGGCTTCTTCGCTGTACCAGCAACGCACGCTGCTACGGCGCAATGCCCACGCCACCCGAGCCCCGGCCCGCTTCGCGGGGAGCATCTGCAGTACTCAAAATTTGGGGAAACGTCGAAACTCGCTACGCTCAAACACCGACGTTTCTGATCCCAAATTTTTCCGTGCTTCGAGCCCGGTGCTCTTGTCGGGTGGCGCAGGCACTGCACCGCAGCATCGCGCTTTCATTGGGCTTAGATTCTTTTGTGCGCGACCTTGGTTTCTTTGGGCATTGGGCAGTACAAAAGCAATGCTAAATCATCCACTAGATCACAGCTCTGAATTACGGTAAGCTAAGCTACACGAGTGCGTTAATTGTGAATTTTTTTATTTTCTATTCAGCCGATAATTCAAAGAAAATTGCTATCGAGACCAATGACTTACGATTCTAAAAACCCCAGTTTAAACCGCAACTGCCAGATTACGTTGCAGGTTTTGCGCACTACATTTCATTAGACCGCATGACACGCACTCCCGACCAAATCCGCACAGTTCAATCCGCCGTATCAGATGTGAGTCAACACTGGTATGCGGACACCTCGACTAAGGAAATTCAAAGACACACCCCACGCGGAATATCGCGAGCAATTGATTTGGTCTGGCCACATAAACATCAGGTTAGAGAACTCTATTGGTGGATTGCCGAAAATTGGGCCAGCGAAACACTAATATTATTCCACTTTCCAATGCGACATGACAACATGCCGCTCGACGGATTTCCGATGAAGTTCGAGCTTCAGGGAGGGTGGACAATCCCTCAGTCGGACATTAGATACCTGAAGGATGGTCCACTTGCCGCTGAGGGATTGCACAACATTCTTGTTCCGGCAAATCTTGGATGGATGAGAATATTAGAATTTGGAAAGCAGATTGCCCCAGTCTTCACCATAGTTGGCGTGCTTGTCACGATAATTGTGAATTTTCCCGGGCTTAAGGCAACCATTGCCAGATTAACCAATGCGGCCTGACCCTTCATTCCAGCGGACTCACCTTCGGCAAGCCGCTGAATTCAAAAGTTAGCAATGCATCCAATTATGAACATTGAATTTAATAGCAATATCGAAACTGTAAATTGGCAAAAAGCTTC
>JANOSN010000077.1:0-4260 GCA_031415895.1 Polaromonas sp.
CACCCGCCAGCGTGTCTTTGGCCTCCAGGTCGATCAGCATCAGGCCGCGCCCGCCACTGGCCATGGTTTTGAGTTCGGTGATCTCGAAAGTCAAGATGCGACCGCCCGTCGAAGCACACGCCACATGCGTAGCGGCGGGCACCAAAGCCCCTGCCACGAGCGATGGGCAGCACACGGATTCACCCGCGTTGCAAGTCAAGAAGGCCTTCCCTGCTTTTTGGCGCGAGATCATGTTGTCTACCGTGGCCATAAAACCATAGCCGCCGGTGCTGGACAACAGCAAACTGGCCGCCGCAGGCCCTGCAAAGTAGTACAGCAGTTGGGTGCCACTCTCCAGCTCGATCAGCGTGGTCACTGGCTGACCTTCGCCACGCCCGCCGGGCAAAAGGGACACGGCCACCGAATAAATGCGCCCGTTGGAGCCAAAGGCCAGGAGCGTATCGACGCTGCGGCACTCAAAGGTGCCATACAGCGCGTCGCCCGCCTTGAAGGCGAAGCTGCCCGCCTCGTGCCCGTGCCCGGTGCGTGCGCGCACCCAGCCTTTTTCACTCACCACCACCGTCACCGGCTCGTCCACCACTTTCACTTCCAGCACGGCTTTTTTCTCAGCCTGAATCAGCGTGCGGCGCGGGTCGGCAAAGGTTTTGGCATCCGCCTCAATCTCCTTGATCATCAAGCGGCGCAGGGTGGCGGGGCTGCCCAGAATTTCTTCCAGCTTGCCCTGCTCACCGCGCAACTCAGCCAACTCTTGCTCGATCTTGATGGCCTCCAGCCGCGCCAGTTGGCGCAGGCGGATTTCAAGAATATCTTCGGCTTGCCGGTCGCTCAAATTGAATCGCGCCATCAGCGCCGCCTTGGGCTCATCCGACTGTCGGATGATTGCAATCACTTCATCGATATTCAGCAGAACGGTCTGGCGACCTTCCAGAATATGGATACGGTCTAGCACTTTGTCCAACCGGTGGCGCGAGCGGCGCTCTATCGTGATGGCGCGAAACTCTATCCACTCCAGCAGCATTTGGCGCAGGCTTTTCAGCGTGGGGCGGCCGTCGATGCCAATAGCAGTCAGGTTGATGGGTGCAGTGGTCTCCAGGCTGGTGTGGGCCAGCAGCGCGGTGATCAAATCGTTTTGTTCTATCTTGCTGGTTTTGGGCTCAAACACCAAGCGCACTGCTGCGTCTTTGTTGCTCTCGTCACGCGTCACGTCTAGCAGCGCCAGCATGCTGGCTTTGAGCTGCAGCTGGTCTTGGCTGAGCGATTTTTTGCCCGCTTTAACTTTGGGGTTGGTGATCTCTTCAATCTCTTCCAACACTTTGGCGGTGCTGGTGCCCGGTGGCAGCTCGGTGACGATCAGCTGCCACTGGCCACGGGCCAGTTCTTCAATCTTCCAGCGCGCACGCACCTTGAGCGAGCCACGGCCTGTGCGGTAGGCGTCGGCGATGTCAGCAGGCGTGCTGATGATCTGGCCACCATTGGCGTAGTCTGGCCCAGGGATGATGGTGAACAGCTCTTCGTCGGTCAGCTTGGGGCTTTTGATCAGCGCCACGCAAGCGTCGGCGACTTCGCGCAGGTTGTGGCTGGGTATCTCGGTCGCCAAACCCACTGCAATGCCCGACGCACCGTTCATGATGTTGAACGGCAAGCGTGCAGGCAATTGTTTAGGCTCTTCGGTGCTGCCGTCGTAGTTGGCAATAAAGTCGACCGTGCCCATGTCGATCTCGTCCATCAGCAAGGATGTGATGCGCGAGAGGCGCGCCTCGGTGTAACGCATGGCCGCTGCGCCATCGCCGTCACGGCTGCCAAAGTTGCCTTGCCCGTCGATCAGCGGGTAGCGTTGGCTGAAGTTTTGCGCCATGCGCACCAGCGCGTCGTAGGCGGCCTGGTCGCCGTGCGGGTGGAAGCGGCCCAGCACGTCGCCCACCACACGGGCTGATTTGACTGGCTTGGCGCCTGATGTGCCATTGGCCCCACCAAAGCCCAAGCCCATGCGCGACATGCTGTACAAAATGCGCCGCTGTACGGGCTTTTGGCCGTCGCACACATCGGGCAGCGCACGGCCTTTAACGACGCTAAGTGCGTACTCAAGGTAAGCCCGCTGGGCATAGGTGGACAGGTTCAAGCTGTCGTCGGTTTCGCCGGAAGAAAATTCTAAATTCGGTTGGTCGTTCATAACTGGGTTGCAAAGCTGATCGGCAAGAAAATTGAAAGCGATTAAGGTAAATTGGTACTGAGCGGTGGGGTAGTTGGTGATGTGCCCGTCGCGGTGCTAGTGGCTGCGCCCATACTAGTGCCTGTGCCTGTGCCGGTGCCTTGGCCGATGCCCTGACTGCCCGCCATCGGTGGCACCATGTTGCCACGGCCGGTAGCACCCCCTACAGACCCTGTGGCACCTGGGCCGACACCAAGCTCCATGCGCACACGCGTGGGCTGCTTGGCATCGCCAGGTTTGGCCAAGGCTGCCACCATGCTCGGAGGTTTAAGAAACGCATAAATTTGCATCACCGTTTTGACGTAGTTTTGGGTTTCTGGAAACGGCGGAATTTTATTGCCATAGCGTTTGACTGCGCCCTCGCCTGCGTTGTAGGCCGCCAAAGCCAGCTCGGTATTGCCCGGAAACATCTTCAACAAGTCGTGCAAGTAGCGGCTGCCTGCTTTGATATTGATTTTGGGGTCTGCCAGCTTTTGTTGAATAGTAGTTTTGGTATCTGCCTGCACACCATAGCGCTGCGCCGTAGGCGGCATCAGCTGCATCAGGCCCACAGCGCCTTTGGGAGACACGGCTGCAGCATCAAACCCTGATTCTGTAGCAATCAAAGCTTGTAGTAATTCAAAATCAATTTTGTGGGTGTTCGAGGCCTCGCGCAAATGGTGTTTGACCGCTTTAAAGTTAGGCGACACATCAAAAAACGCTAACAGCTTGGGCGCATTTTTAGGCACGCTAACATTGCGCGACATCAAGGCAGTGGCGCTGGGGTTTTTAGCTGAAGCTGCAGAAGGCAAACCGTCTTTGGTATCAAAGCTGGTGCCGCCTTTAAAGTACAGCTCATAGCGGTCGTCGACTTTCTCGTTTGCGAAATGTGCCACGCCTTTTGCGTCCACATAGCCCCACACGTCAGCCCAAGCGCTACTGGCCGTAGAAGCTAGCAGGCACGCAAGTACACCTGCCCACGCATGGTGCGTCCAGCGGCGCATCATGTCCGCAGCTCCAGCCCAGCGGCACGGCGTGCATCAAACTCGCTGTGCAGCATAGACAACACAATCAATGAATCAAAGCCTGCGCGGCCATCGCCCAGCGTGACTTTGACGGCATCACGCAATATGCCCTCCACCACAAAACCTTCGCTGTCGTAGAACGCTTTGGCCCGCGCGTTGCTTTGCTTAACGTCTAACCAAAACCGGTGCGCTTTTAAATCATCAAACGCCACACGCTTGGCCACCCGCACCGCAGCGCGGCCAAAGCCTGCGCCTTTGCTGTGCACGACCATGCGCTTAAGTTCTAGGGACTGGTGCTGGCTGCGGCTGCCAATCAAAATCAAAAAACCAGCAGGCTCTAGACCATCACCGCCTTCGATAATAAAGTGCCGCATGTCAGGAAACCGAATCGCCGCCTCGTGCTGCGTGCGATCCCATGGGGTGATAAAGGGCAAATTATTTTCGTCTTGTTCAAGCAACAACACGTACGCCAAGTCGCTTTGCATGGTGGGGCGCAGGCGCACGCGTGTCGTGGTGGTGTGAGACAGGTTGTTATTCAAAATTTCACCTCCCGGCTCATACGTTGCCACAGCGCATAGGGATCGCAGTGAGGCGCGCGGTATGTCAACGACAATTCCTGCTTGCTTTGTGAATAGCCCAACTGCAGCCTGATAAAGAGATTGGAAAAACCCCGCAAATGCGGGTCTAGACGCCTAAACGCCAAAGCCGACAACACAATTCGCACCCCTGCGTTAGACGAGTTATCCTCACCTTCCTTTGCCTCTAAGTAGGTAAGCTCTTTGATCTCGCCCCAAGGCACGGTACCCAAAATATAGTGGTGCAGCCCGCGGTCATCCACCACCAGAGCCAGGCCTTTGGCCAGCTGCGATTGAAGGCGCGCCATACAACTGGCCCAGCCCAGCGCCATCGCAGCGAGGCCCAGCACTACACAAAACAAACTATAGAAAACATCTTCTAGATCAAGATTTTTAAAGCTAACACCCAGCACGTCTGTCTTAAGCACCCACACTCCAAAAATAAACACACCCGCACCTATGGCGATGGGCC
>JANOSN010000078.1:0-1397 GCA_031415895.1 Polaromonas sp.
GGCGTTTTTGAAGAGCCCCGTCGGGCAGATGTTCCACCAGTTTTTTGGCGAAAACATGCTGCGCGCGGACGTGTGCAACGCGGTAGAAGAGCTGGGCCAGCTGCTAGACCATGACGGCGCGATTGGCGAGTCTGAGAAAAACGCTGCGCGTATTTTTAACGCTGACCACTGCTTTTTTGTCACCAACGGCACCAGCACATCTAACAAAATGGTGTGGCACCACACCGTGGCCCCGGGCGATGTGGTGGTGGTAGACCGCAACTGCCACAAGTCGATCTTGCACGCCATCATCATGACGGGTGCCATACCGGTGTTTTTAAAGCCCACGCGCAACCACTTTGGCATTATTGGCCCTATTCCTGAGAGCGAGTTTGACCCCGCCACCATTCAGGCCAAAATCAAAGCCAACCCGCTGCTAAAACATGTGGATGCCAAAACAGTCAAGCCGCGTGTGATGACGATTACCCAAAGCACGTATGACGGCGTGCTGTACAACACCGAGACCATCAAAGCCAAGTTGGACGGCTATGTCGACACGCTGCATTTTGACGAGGCTTGGCTGCCGCACGCTGCATTTCACAACTTCTACGGCCCCTTCCACGCCATGGGCAAAAAGCGCGCACGGCCTAAAGAGGCGCTGGTGTTTGCCACGCAGTCCACCCACAAGCTGCTGGCAGGTATTAGCCAAGCCAGCCACGTTCTGGTGCAAGACGCGCAAAACCGCAAGCTAGACCGCCATTTGTTCAACGAAGCGTATTTGATGCACACCAGCACTAGCCCGCAGTACGCCATCATTGCCAGCTGCGATGTGGCCGCTGCCATGATGGAGCCACCGGGCGGCACCGCGCTGGTAGAAGAGTCCATCATGGAAGCGCTAGACTTCAGGCGCGCCATGCGCAAGGTGGACAAAGAATACGGTGAAGACTGGTGGTTCAAACTGTGGGGCCCCGAAAAATTTGCTGAAGAAGGCATGACCACGGCCAAAGAATGGATGCTGCACGGCGAGGCCAAGGCGCACGCTAAAGGCACCAAGGCCAAGCCCAACTGGCACGGTTTCGGCAACTTGGCCGAAGGCTTTAACATGCTGGACCCCATCAAGTCCATCGTGACCCCTGGCCTTGACCTGCAGGGCAAGTTTGCTAAAACCGGTATCCCGGCCAGTATTGTTAGCAAGTTTTTGGCCGAGCACGGCGTGATTGTGGAGAAGACGGGCCTGTACAGTATCTTCATCATGTTCACCATCGGCATCACCAAAGGCCGCTGGAACACGCTGCTGACTGCGCTGCAGCAGTTTAAAGACGACTACGACCGCAACCAGCCGATGTGGCGTATCTTGCCCGAGTTCAGCAAGGCTAACCCGCGCTACGAGCGCATGGGCCTGAAAGACTTGTGCCAGC
>JANOSN010000079.1:0-1852 GCA_031415895.1 Polaromonas sp.
GAACTCGCGCTGGCGGCTGAACCAAGACACAATCATGTGCGCCACAAAGCCCAGCAAAATGTCCATGATGACGGTGGTAACGTAGTAGCCAATGCCGGGGCCGTCGTTGTTATTTTTCAAAATCACTTTGTCCACAAAGTAGCCTACGATACGCGACAAGAACACTACAAACGTGTTCATCACACCTTGCACCAAGGTCATAGTCACCATGTCGCCATTAGCAATGTGCGCTACTTCGTGGCCAATCACGGCCTCAACTTCTTCTTTGGTCATGCTTTGCAGCAAGCCTGTTGACACAGCGACCAGAGACGAATTTTTGAATGCGCCAGTGGCAAATGCATTAGGCTCGCCTTCGTAAATAGCCACCTCTGGCATGCCAATTTGTGCTTTGTCAGCAAATTTGCGCACCGTCTCCACAATCCATACCTCGTCGCTGTTTTGCGGCGCTTCGATGACGCGCGCGCCAGTGCTCCACTTGGCCATGGGCTTAGAAATCAGTAGTGAGATGAACGCGCCGGTAAAACCAATCACCAACGAATAGCCCATCAGCGTGGTGACATTGAGCCCGCCGGGGCCCATAAAGCGGTTCAACCCGAGCAAGCTGGTGACCAAGCCCAGCACCACCATGATGGCGATATTGGTACCAAATAGCAAAAACATACGTTTCATAAAAATCTCAAGCAAACTGCCCACGAAGGTGAGCCGATGGGCCAAATGGTAGGGTCAAAACGGCAGAAATCAAGTGGCGAACGCTGCTAACCTGAGATTTTTAGGGTTTTGTGGCAACTTTAGTACGCAAATACCTGCGCCCAGCCTTGCAGGGTGTGTGCGTGCGTGCGCTGTTAGCGTAGTGCGCGAAACACTTGGGTGTCTTGGTAAAAATCAGCTTGCGCATTGGCTGGCCACCAGTGGGGCACGCCCAGCACAGGCAATGGAATAAAGGGTTTGGGCACCAAAGTGGCGGGTTGTAGTTGCAGTGCTACTGCGCTGTCTAGGGCGTTATAAGTTGCTTCACTCACTATAATTTCTATAGCTGCCCTAGCAATAAATACATGGGCAGTGATGGATTTATACGGTGAAACCAGCTTTTCTAGCAACGCATGGCCAAACAGCACAGGGGCATGCACGGGCCACTGCGCACGCAGGGTGATGCAGGCGTGCTGCCAGTCTTTGGCGCGCAGCGCGTCTAGCACGGGGCTGTCCTCGCCTTGGGCTAGCGGCCAGAGCGCGGCGTTTTCGTCAAACAGTGTGAGCGCGTCGCGCAGCGGCCCACGGGTGGTTTGCACACCGCTGGCCTGTATCTCGCCCGCTTGCAGCTGGTTTAGGCGCCGTTTGGTGTGCGGAAACACCAACCAAGCCAGGCCGTTGAAAAAGTCGTGCAAATTCTCGCGTGTAGGCACTTGGCCGGTGCTGAAAATAAACGCCTCGTAGGCTTGGCCTTCAGGCAGCGCGGCTTGCGCTACAAACTGCATGCTGGGTGGTTGCGCGGCAGTGACGTTGTTGGTATTTGGTGTGGTGGATGCTACAACAGACGGTGCTGCAGATGCCGTTGTGGCAAATAAAGTAAATGCCGCTTCAGCGTTCAAGGCCGCATGCAGTGGCAAGCCATTGGCCACATGCGCCGCCACACGCTGGCCCACAGCGCGCCAGGGCTGCCACCACGGCGCTGTCCAGTCGATGCTGCCCAATTGCGCAGACAGACACGGTGGTTCAAGTAATGCCATGTACTATCAATTTAATAGCTGTCTGAGCAATAAATACTTGGACTACGGGCATATTTGATGGGTAAAACTGCTTTTTAAAGCTGCTGAGAATCAATAAAGGTCGATGAAGGCCCTTGAAAACTATTTAA
>JANOSN010000080.1:0-3242 GCA_031415895.1 Polaromonas sp.
ACGAGATGGAAGACATCAACGGTGAATTTGGTCAGGCTGACGTGGCGATTATTTTGGGCGCGAACGATGTGGTGAACCCTGCTGCGCACACCAAAGGCAGCGCGATTTATGGCATGCCTATTTTAGAAGCCTACAAAGCTAAAACCATCATCGTCAACAAGCGCTCAATGGCTGCGGGCTATGCAGGCCTGGACAATGAATTGTTTTATATGGACAAAACCATGATGGTGTTTGGCGATGCAAAAAAGGTGATTGAAGACATGGTCAAAGCGGTGGAATAGCAATTTCACCCTGACTTTAATTTCCGCATAAGTAGTTTTGGAGCAAAGCAATGAGTAACCGTCCCTGGCTAGCGTCGTACCCACAAGGCGTGCCTGCAGATATTGATGTGAACCAATACAGCTCGCTGGTGGGCTTGATGCAAGAGAGTTTTAAAAAGTACGCCTCGCGCGCGGCCTACAGCTTTATGGGCAAAGAAGTAAGCTTTGGTCAAATCGACTCGCTCAGCCGCGCTTTTGGTACTTATCTGCAAGGTTTGGGCTTGGCCAAGGGCGACCGCGTAGCCATCATGATGCCTAACGTGCCTCAGTACCCCATCGCAGTTGCGGGCATTTTGCGTGCGGGCTTTGTGGTGGTCAACGTCAACCCGCTGTACACCCCACGCGAGTTAGAGCACCAGCTCAAAGACTCGGGCGCAAAAGCCATCGTCATTATTGAAAACTTTGCCACCACACTAGAGCAATGTATCAAAGCTACTGGTGTAAAGCATGTTGTTTTAGCCGCCATGGGTGATCGCTTGGGCTTGCTCAAAGGCGCATTGGTTAACTATGTGGTGCGCAATGTAAAAAAGATGGTGCCCGCATACAACTTGCCGGGTGCTGTGCGTTTTAACGATGCCGTGGCCAGAGGCACCAGCGGTACGTTAAACCAACCGACTATCACCGCCGATGACGTGGCCGTGTTGCAGTACACCGGTGGTACCACAGGTGTGAGCAAAGGTGCAGTGCTATTACACCGTAACGTGATTGCCAACGTGTTGCAGTCTGAGGCTTGGAATGTACCTGCGCTGAAGTCACTGGGCGATGTGCAGCCAGTAGGTGTTGTGGCTTTGCCGCTGTACCATATCTTCGCGTTCACGGTGAACATGATGCTGGGCATGCGCCAGGGTAGCAAAGGTATTTTGATTCCTAACCCGCGCGATTTACCAGCTGTGCTGAAAGAACTTGCTCAACATAAAATCCACACCTTCCCAGCAGTCAACACACTATTCAACGGCTTGGCTAACCATCCAGATTTCAACACCGTGGACTGGAGTCATTTAAAGATTTCAGTAGGTGGCGGCATGGCAGTGCAAGGTGCGGTGGCTAAGCTGTGGCTAGACAAAACAGGTTGCTCTATTTGCGAGGGTTATGGTTTATCAGAAACCTCACCGTCGGCCACCTGCAACCCAACAGACAGCACACAGTTCACCGGCACCATAGGCCTGCCCATCCCCAACACCTACCTTAAGTGCATAGACGACGACGGCGTGGAAGTGCCTCTGGGACAACCGGGTGAAATTGCCATCAAAGGTCCGCAGGTGATGGCGGGCTACTGGCAGCGCCCTGACGAAACCGCCAAGGTCATGACACCTGACGGTTACTTTAAAACCGGTGACATCGGCACCATGGACGAGAAGGGTTATTTCAAAATCGTTGACCGCAAGAAAGACATGGTCTTGGTCAGTGGTTTCAATGTCTACCCCAACGAGGTGGAGGATGTTGTAGCGCAGCTACCCGGCGTAATGGAGTGCGCTGTAGTAGGCGTAGCCGATGACAAGACCGGCGAAGCTGTGAAACTAGTGATCGTGAAAAAAGACCCCGCTCTGACGGAAGCGCAGGTGCGCGACTACTGCCGCGCTAACCTGACGGGTTATAAGCAACCTAAGGTCGTGGAGTTTCGTGCTGATTTGCCTAAAACACCGGTAGGCAAAATTTTGCGCCGCGAACTGCGCGACAAAAAATAAATTACATCGAGGGTCGCCGTGGCCATCGCCATACTGAGCGCTTTGCCAGAGGAGCAAGCTGGTCTGCTAGCACTGCTGCAGTCGCCCGTGCGTAGCGTGCGCGCAGGGCGAGAGTTTTGGCAAGGCACAGTGCACGGCCACGCGGTGGTTCTAGCGTTGTCGCGTATTGGCAAGGTGGCAGCGGCCACCACTGCCACACTATTGATCGAGCATTTCGGCGTAAGCACCATCGTGTTTACTGGCGTAGCCGGCGGCTTGGCAAGCCAAGTGCGGGTGGGTGATGTGGTGGTGGGCACGCAGTATCTGCAGCACGATATGGATGCGTCGCCATTATTTGCGCGCTACGAAGTGCCTTTGTATGGTCTGCAACGCTTTAATGCCGCCCCTGCCTTGCATGCACAGCTAATAACTGCAGCCAACACGCTGGCCGCATCACTCAAGTTATCGCAAGGCATGCAAGTGCACCAAGGTTTGATCCTCAGCGGTGACCGTTTTGTCAGCAGCGCTGCAGAGGTAACTACATTGTGCAGCGCATTGCCAGATGGGCTGTGTGTCGAAATGGAAGGTGCTGCAGTAGCCCAAGTGTGCTGGGACTACCAAGTGCCGTTTGTTGCAGTCCGCACTATCTCTGACCGTGCTGATGATTCTGCGCATATTGATTTTCCGGTGTTTGTACGCGATGTGGCTGGGCCTTACGCTGTTAAATGCATTGGTGCTTGGTTGGAGCAGTTGCCCTGTTAACGTTTTATTAGTAATTGTTGTGAAACGATGGTTGATGAGAAAATTAGGTACTTAATTGGCTTGTAGTCAAAGTATTTGTTGCTTATGTTGCTATTGAATTTGTAGTGTCGTGGTTTATCTGGCTCGGGGTCGGACTACCCTTCTGCAATGCATTTGTTCGTTGTTTACCTTGGACGGGCGGTGGGACATATCGCTGCAAAAACTTCCGCGAAAACGCGCGACAGTGAGTAGTTATCTGTAGATGGTTTGCCGCACCTCGCTGCAGTTTTTACATCGATACGCTCCCACCGCTCACCCTGTTCCGTATGGTAGTTTTAAGTCACGCGCTTCGGTTTGGGCAAGCGTGGTCAGAGCAAAATTTCGTACTTGAGTTGCACGCTTCGGAGATTGATCTTCCTGAATTTTGATCTGACCCCGGTTGCTTGTGGTCATACGACCGCGAAGACACGTAGCGCATGGAGTGTTGCGGTTTCAATCAACGAACTATCATTGCGGC
>JANOSN010000081.1:0-4548 GCA_031415895.1 Polaromonas sp.
TATACTCATCGTGTTTCCTTAAACTAAATTTATACTATCATTTTAATAGCTACCTGAGCAGTGGATACTTGGACTGCAGGCAGATATCACTCCTAAAAGGCACATTCCCTGTACCCAAGGGTCGAAGCCGAAAATCAGAACACGATGCCATCCCAGAGAAAGTTTGCAAATCACACTTTCTTTGGAATGACACAGCTTCAGCTCTGTTTTTGTCAACTCCGAAGTAAAAAACGCCTGAGCTAGGTCACTAACTCAGGCGTTTTATGCATTGCCAATCAATTACTTACGCAGGCCTAGTTTGGCGATCAGCGCGGTGTAACGGTCAGCGTCTTTTTTCTTCAAGTAAGCCAACAAGCTCTTGCGGCTATTGACCATGCGCAGCAAGCCGCGGCGACCGTGGTGGTCTTTGGCATGCAGTTTAAAGTGGGGGGCCAGCTCGTTGATACGGGCGGTTAAAAGCGCAACTTGCACTTCTGGGCTACCGGTGTCACCGGCTTTGCGGGCATTGCCCTTGACGACTTCAGCTTTAGTTGCTGTCAACATAGATAAATTCCTTTAAAATCAACCACTTAGCTATATTTTTGTATAGAAAAATGGACACTTGCGTACACCAGTGGAATTACCGGCGCCGTGCTTGTCTTAGTAGACCGAAATCTGCGAAGCTCTCGATTATAGCCTGAGAAGGCTAAGCTTGCTAAAGTAGTGTTAGCTCACTTAGTTTTAGCTGGGTCTGAAAAAACAGCCCATACGAGTTGATCTACTGCAATGTACTTACGCCAAACGGCATTGATTTCATCTAGGGTGAAGTCGGCAATTAACTTGTCATTTTTAAGTGCAAGGTCCCAATCTTGGTTGAATTCTTGCACTGCACCGATCAAATTTAGCGCATGTTCATCGCCACTGCGTATGGCTTGTCGTTCTGAAAGCCACTGAGCTTTACTCAGTGCAAGCTCTTGTGGCGTAAAGCCTTTTAAACGTGAAAGCGCAAGTTCATCTTGTATAGTTTTTTCAGCCAGACTCAGGTTAGTAGGTGCTACATCGCAAAATAGTGACCAGCCAGTGTTTTTGTCATAACTGTTTAACTGCATGCTAGCAGATACGTCGTAACTAAGGCCCTTTTCTTCGCGTAAACGTGTCCACAAGCGAGACCCGGGCCCACCGCCAAAAATACGTGTGGCCAATCTTAGCTGCCAATTTTCTGCTTCTAGTTCTTCAAGTGGTAGTCTGATGGATGCTCGCAAGGTCGAATTAGCTTTATCAGGAGTATCGTAGACAAGCCTTACCGGAGGGAGTTTCACAAGCGGATAAGGAACACGTTGCCAAGAATTAGGTGCCTTCCAGTTTTCAAGTAATTGCTTAGTTTGCAACTTAACAGCAGACGGATCTACTGGCCCAACTACAGTAACTATCGCAGACTGTGCTCCGTAAAATTTAGCATGAAATTCTTGCACTTGTTCGTAAGTGAGTGTCTTAGCTTTATCTGCCCATTCTTGAGATGTGAACATGTACCTTGGGTCGTAACTTGCATATGGATTGCCGTAACGGCTAAATGCGTTATTGCCGAAAGCAGTTTTGTCTTTGAGTTCTCCCTCTGCAGATTTCACCCAATTGTTTTTCGTGACATAAAAACTTTTAACCGGAAAATCCGACTCTTTGAGCAAATGAACCATGAAATCAAACGCTTGTGCGAATTGATTTTTTTGAGCAGTCATATTGACCACACCTCCACCCGCATACAGTTGAATATTAAGGTTAGCTCCAAGCTTGGTAAGCTCATCTTGTATCTGTTCGCGGCTGTATTTAGGCGTACCACTCATTAACAATTGATTGACCATCCTTGAAGCCACTGCGCGGTCAGCCAATGTGTCTAAAGACCCGAACCGTAGCTTCATTCTTAGCTTAACAAAATCACCTCGCGCAGATTTTTGCAAAACACTTAGCTTGATTCCCTGCTCTAGCTCGCTGCTAACCACCGATTTCTTAATATTTGCAATCGAATAGTCAAAATTCTCAGTAACTTCGCCCATCGCACTCAAGGTAAAGCCTTGCATATAGGCAGAACTATCAACTAGTTGTGGCTCTGGTGCCCGCACAGGCACCTCTGTTGGCGCTAGGAGTCCGCTAGTACGGTTGCTAGCAAGCAAGTACTTTTTCGCCACGCGATTCACATCATCAAGGGTAACTTTTATAAATCGATCGCGTGTTACAAACAAACTACGCCAATCGCCTGCTACAGCAGCTTCTACAGCATAAGCGGCGGTTGAATTTGCATTGGCAAAAATTGATGTCACGCCTTTATTAGTAGCCGCCTTAGCTCGATCAAACTCTTCTTTCGTGATTGGAATATTGGCTACGCCCTCCACAGTATCTACAACTGGTTTTTGAATATTTACTGCCTCCATTGATAAACCGAAATCTGCACCTATCATCAATGTACTAGCTTCACGTCTTAAAATTGGGATTCCAAAAACAGCATTAACGCTTCCGCGCATTTTTTCTGACAACCGCCCTGTTATTGGCGCTGTCAGGGCTTGGTTCAAAATCACTAGTGGTTCGATATCCGGGTGCAGCGCTGGTGGTAGGTGATATGCAATTACATATGCTTGTGTTGTTGAGGGTCTACGCAAAACTACACTTCGCTCACCATCTTGGGCAGGATCTAGTGTGTAAGTCTGCGCAGGCGCAGAGCCAGCTACTTTAAGGACACCAAAGGCCTGCACTAATGCAGCAAGAGTAGGCAATGGGGTAAAGTTTCCCGCTACTAAAACCAACGCGTTATCAGGCCTGTAGTAACGACGATAAAAACTTTGCAAATTCGTTATGTCGACGTTTTCTAAGTCTGATTTGGCACCGAGCACTGACTTGCCGTAGTTGTGCCACATATACGCACTTGCCCTGACACGATCACCTAATGAAACGAAAGGATTGCTTTCAGCGCGCTCAAGTTCGTTGCGCACTACGGTCATTTCACTGTCAAGGTCCTTGCGCGAGATAAAGCTATTTAGCATCGCATCAGCTTGCCATCTCAAGTACCAATCAATTGATGATTGATCTGACTGAAAATTGGCGAAATAGTTGGTTCTGTCGTGCGTTGTGGTGCCGTTAAAAGTAAATCCACGTTTAGCAAATTCAGCTTTGGGATCAGGTGTCTTGGGTGAACCTTTAAAAATTAGGTGCTCTAGCAGGTGAGCCATACCTGTCTCGCCGTAACCCTCGTGCCGCGAGCCCACCATATAAGTGACATTGATAGTTACTCGCTGATCTGAAGCATCGGGGGCTAACAATATGCGCAGACCGTTAGGAAGCTTGTATTCAGTCATCCCCTCTACGGTTTGCACTAGCTGCACATTGGCTGGCAGCGGGGCTACGATGGAAGACTGGGCAAAACTGCTGGTTTGTATCAGCAGTGTTAGCGGCAAGGCCACTGCACTTATACAAAGTTTTATGAATCTATTTTTGTTAGCGCGTAAATGTTGGGTATTCAATTGAAGCTCCGCTGTAACATAAGGTCAGCAAAAGCATAACTGAGTCCTGCTGTTTGTGTACAGCACCTTACTCATAACCTAACAATGTGTTACTTGGCCGTGAGCCGCGAACCCGCCTTAAAGCTTGCACTGGCAGCGTCCCAAACTTGCGCTTTGGCGCTGTCATCCGCGTTGGCAAAGCGCACGGCAAAGCGCCCGTCTGCGGCTGTGGTGCTAAAAATGTCGGGAGCGCTGAGGTACAGGTCGTAGTCGCCTTTGGCTGCACCGGCTGGAAGGGTGACATTGATCACTTGGCGAGTGGTGGCTATGGCCTGCGGCGGCAGGGTTTGCAGGTTGCCTGCGCTGGCGGTAATGGTGGCACCTGTGGCAGCATGTTTTAAGGTGGCGACCAACTTGCGGGCGCTGAAGATGCGCGCCCAGCCTACGTTGCGCAGGTCGACTGTGATTGCTACGGTGTCGCCTGCTGTGGCCTGCGGGGGGTGGCTGACTGCGTCTAGCTGCAGGCGATAGCCCATTGACCTAGAGACTTGCTCAAAGCAACCATCGGCCTTCCATTTATTGAGCACTGAGGGGGCGTAGTTAATGTTGAGCCAGGCCAAATGGTATTGCGCGCCTTCGCTCAAAATATCCTCGCAAGTGTTGCGCACGGGGGTGCCTGCGTTTTCGCAGGTTTCGCCGCCGTAGGCAGTTTGGTCGGTCAGGGCTTTGGCGTAGGGCCTCGACGTTGGGTCGTCAAAAGTGCCTGAATCGCTGGGGCCAGCTAAAAAGCAATCGTTGTGTATGCCAGCGCGGTTTTGCTGGGTGGCGTTGGGGTACCATTTTTGCAAATCGGGCGGGTAGCGAAAACCTATTTGCGTGGTGGCGGGCATGTTGGCCAGCAGTGCGTTGCGGATGATGATGCGGTTAGCATCGGCCTCGGTGCACGTCGTTGTGGGCAGCGCGTTGTAGCCGCACGAGTTGCCCGACTGCGACGAATGCCATTCGCCCCACGCGCCGACAAAGCCTGCGCGCATGTAGGGGATGAGGTCGGCGTTAGCGGCCAGCACGGGTTTAAGCTGCTCGG
>JANOSN010000082.1:0-1375 GCA_031415895.1 Polaromonas sp.
ACAAACGTTTATTGCGCGCAAAAGTTTTGCTATGGTCAGCATAGCCTAGGGTGCACACAAAGTTGGTTTTAACGTGGGTACCGTTCCAAAACGCGGCATCGAGTTTGGCGGCATCAAAGCCACTCATAGGCCCGCAGTCCAAGCCTAGAGCGCGGGCCGCCACGATAAAGTAGCCGCCTTGCAACGAACTATTGCGAAATGCCGTAGCGTCAATCGACGGTTGGTTGCCCACAAACCACGCGCGTGCGTCGGTGTGCACAAATAGCTCGGGCAGCTTGTCATAAAACTGCATGTCCATGCCGATGATGGCAGAAATGGGAGCGCTTTGGGTTTTTTGCACGTTGCTGTCAATCATGCAGGCCACTAGCTTGGCTTTAGCTGCATCGCTTTTGACAAACTGAATGCGCGCTGGCGAGCAGTTGGCCGACGTAGGACCAAACTTCATCATATCGTACAGCTGGTGCAATAGTGCGTCGTCCACAGGCTTGTCTAAGTACAGGTTGGCTGTGTGGGCGTTGTCAAAAAGTTGTTCGGTGGTGGTTTGCATGGGTAATAGGTTCGCTTGGTGTGCTGTTGAAACTTCAAAACAATGTTTATACACGCTCCAAAATGACTGCAATGCCTTGCCCCACGCCAATGCACATCGTGCACAGCGCATAACGGCCTTGCGTGCGGTGCAACTGATTGACTGCGGTGGTAGCCAAGCGCGCGCCAGATGCACCGAGCGGGTGGCCCAGCGCTATTGCGCCACCATTGGGGTTGACACGCGGGTCGTCGTCTTGCAGGCCCAGCATGCGCAGCACGGCTAAGCCCTGAGCAGCAAAAGCTTCGTTCAATTCGATCACATCCATTTGTTCAATTTTTAAACCCGTCAGCGCCAGCACCTTTTGTGTAGCAGGTGCTGGGCCAATGCCCATGATGCGCGGGGGCACACCCGCTGTGGCCATGCCCACGATGCGGGCCTTAGGTATCAGGCCGTGCTTTTTAGCTTCTACTTCGCTAGCTAGCAGCATTGCACACGCTCCGTCGTTTACGCCGCTGGCGTTGCCTGCGGTGATGGTGCCGTCGGGCCTGACGATGGGTTTCAGTTTGGCCAGTGCGTCCATGGTGGTGGCGCGCGGGTGCTCGTCTTGGCTCACCATCACTGCATCGCCTTCGCTACCGGAGGGGCCTCGTTTCTTTTGTGCGATGGTAACGGGCGTGATTTCAGCATCAAAGTAACCCGCTTGTTGCGCTGCCACAGCCTTCATTTGGCTAGCCAGCGCCATGGTGTCTTGCGACAGGCGATCAATCTTGTAATCAGTGGCTACGTTTTCTGCTGTCTCAGGCATGCTGTCTACGCCGTACTTTTCTTTCATCAGCTTGTTAACGAAGC
>JANOSN010000083.1:0-7168 GCA_031415895.1 Polaromonas sp.
GGAGTTCAAAAACCTAAGCAATCAACCAACTCACTACAAATTTAATAGCAAAGTAAGCAATAAATACTTGGACTACAAGCGTATTTCGCCAGTAAATACCGCCTAAAAATGACTTCCGAAGCGAAAGTCACAGAATACACAACTGCGCAAGCTGCACCCAACTCTCGCAGCCTGCGACAATACACAGTATGTCTGCACCGCACCTTCCTCCACTTCATAACGACACATTTCTCAAAGCCTGCTTGGGCCTAGCCACTGAGCACACCCCCGTGTGGCTCATGCGCCAAGCGGGGCGCTACTTGCCTGAATACTGCGCCACCCGCGCTAAGGCCGGAAGCTTCATGGGCCTGGCTACTAACCGCGACTATGCCACCGAGGTTACCCTGCAGCCGCTGGCGCGTTACCCGCTGGACGCGGCCATTTTGTTCAGCGATATTTTGACGGTGCCCGATGCTATGGGCTTGGGCCTGAGTTTTGCGCAAGGCGAAGGCCCGCGCTTTGCGCGCCCCGTGCGCGACGAGGCGGCAGTCAAAGCGCTGGCGGTGCCCGACATGCACAAACTGCAATACGTGTTTGACGCGGTGTCGTCGATTCGCAAAGCCTTAACCGTGGACGGCAAAGGCTCTGTGCCCTTGATTGGCTTCTCGGGCAGCCCTTGGACGCTGGCCTGTTACATGGTGGAGGGCGCAGGCAGTGACGATTACCGCCAAGTCAAAACCATGCTCTATTCGAGGCCTGACTTGATGCACCACATGCTGGCGATCAATGCTGATGCTGTAGCGCAATATTTAAACGCCCAAATCGACGCTGGCGCGCAGGCGGTGATGGTGTTTGACAGCTGGGGCGGTGTGTTGGCCGATGGCGCGTTTCAGGCCTTTAGCTTGGCCTACACCCGCCGGGTGCTAGAGCAGCTTAAACGAACCGATGCGCAGGGCCATATCGTGCCGCGCGTTGTGTTTACCAAAGGCGGTGGCCTGTGGCTAGAGCAGATGAAAAGCCTGCCCTGCGAAGTGCTGGGCTTGGACTGGACTGTCAACTTAACTACAGCCCGGGCACTGATGTGCCAAGACAATGGACAGGGCGAAGGCACGAAGGTCTTGCAAGGCAATATCGACCCCAACGTGCTGTTTGCCCCGCCCGCTGCGATTGAGGCGGAAGTGGCCAAAGTGCTGAACGCTTTTGGCGCGCCCCACCAAGGTTTAGGCACTGGCCCAACCCACATTTTTAACCTGGGCCATGGCATCAGCCAATACACAGCACCAGAGCATGTTGCAGTTTTGGTAGCAGCCGTGCATACGCAGTCGAAAAAAATGCGTAAATTAAGTGGTTTGGGTTAATGCCTAGCACAAAAAATATGCCTTTTGAACTTGCCCCGGGGCGACTTATGCACAAAAAAAATGTTGCACTGCCGAAATTGACGCTTCTAGGCGCTATCGTGCTATCAATGCTGTAGCTCAGCTAAGCTGTTGATTTATATGGGTTTTTAAATCTGCTTTTTTTGCAGGCAATGTAGCCAAAGCCTTGATATGCGGGGCTTTGCAGAGTGTGGCGGTGAGATATCAACAAAGTTATCCACAGAAACTTGGGATGGATGACAAAACTATGACAAATCAAGCACTTACGCACCAAACTGCAGGTGTATTTACAGGAAAACGGTCTAAAAAGTGGAATTTTGGCTAGCGATTGTGGTGGCCACCCCAGCCCACAGCGGGGTAGCGCAGCGCCTAACTTACCGAAGTGAGCAACCCCTCGCAGCGGGTAGCTTAGTGCGCGTACCTTTGGGCCAGCGTGAGGTGCTGGGCGTGGTGTGGGGGCAGGCAGAGGCCCCTGCGCCCGAGGCGGTGGCCAAAATAAAAACCGTGGCCGGTGCGCTAGACGGCATCGCCCCTGTAAGTGCCGCGTGGCGTGCACTGATCGACTTTAGCGCCCGCTACTACCAGCGCGGTATAGGTGAGGTGGCGGTGGCCGCACTGCCGCCCCAACTGCGCGAGCTAGATGCCCAGCAACTGGCCCGCAAGCACGCTGCGCAGGCCAAACGGCGTGCCAAGACGGCCAAATTGGACATAGGCAACCCCCACAAGGTTGACCCATCCGCAGACTCTGCAGACACTGAAGCCCAGCCGCACTTAAGCACGCAGCAAAGCGAGGCGATCAAGCAGTTTTTTGCGCCTTCAAAACAGCTGGCCGTAACTGCTGGGGCTGCAGGCGCTGCCGCACCCACGGCGCAATTGGCTTTACCTGGTTCATCTGCAGCAGCTCCTTCACCCGCATTGCTCTTTGGCAGTACTGGCAGCGGTAAAACCGAGGTGTATTTGCGTTGCGTAGCACAGGTATTAGCCAGCAGCCCCACGGCCCAAGTGCTAGTGATGGTGCCCGAGATCAATCTCACGCCCCAGCTGCAGGCGCGTTTTACCGAGCGCTTTGCGCCTGTGTTAGGTGCAGATGCCGTGGTGTCTATGCACAGCGGCATGACCCCAGCGCAGCGCCTGTCGAGCTGGCTGGCAGCGCACACGGGCCAAGCGCGCATCGTGCTGGGCACGCGTATGGCGGTGTTTGCGTCGATCCCTGGCCTGTCACTCATTGTGGTAGACGAAGAGCATGACCCCAGCTACAAAAGTCAAGACGGTGCACGCCATTCCGCCCGTGACCTGGCCATCATGCGTGCCAAGCTAGAGACCGAGCACGCCGAACTTTCCGAGCACGCCGAGATAGCCAACCATGCCCCGAATGCACAACCCTGCCGCGTGCTGCTAGGCTCGGCCACGCCGTCGCTAGAAACCTGGCACGCCTGCGAAGAAGGCCGCTACCAGCGCCTGGCCATGCCCCAGCGCGTAGGCGACGGTGCGCTGGCCGCGCTGCGTGTGGTGGACATGCGCGCGATGCCCAAGAAAACACTCTTCGCACCCGCACTGCTCGAAGCCATCACCCAGCGTATAGCGCGTGGCGAGCAATCACTCATTTTGCTTAACCGACGTGGCTACGCCCCCGTGCTGGCCTGCGGCGCGTGCGAGTGGAAGTCGCAGTGCCCCCACTGCAGCGCCTACCGCGTGTTCCACAAAATCGACCGCACCCTGCGCTGCCACCACTGCGGCACCACTGACCGCGTGCCCCGCGCCTGCCCCGAATGCGGCAACATCGACATTGCACCGATTGGGCGTGGGACTGAGAAGCTAGAGGAGCAATTGGCGCTGGCCTTAGGCATTCGATTAGCGGACGACGGTTCACCATCTAGTGCTAATCCAGCAGCTGGCGCTGTATCCAATGCAGACACTTCACCCGCAGGACTGCTACGACCTGACGGCCGGCCAGCCGAATTGTTACGACCTGACGGCCGACCAGCCGAATTGTTACGACCTGACGGCAGGCCAGCCGTCATTGCCCGCATGGACGCCGACACCACGCGTTTAAAAGGCTCGCTAGAGCAGCAATTAGACCAGGTGCACAGCGGCGATGTAGATATTTTGGTAGGCACGCAAATGATTGCCAAGGGCCATGATTTCAGGCGCATCACCTTGGTAGCCGCTGTCAACCCCGACAGCGCTTTGTACAGCAGCGATTTTCGTGCACCCGAGCGTTTGTTCAGCCTGCTCATGCAAGCCGCAGGCCGCGCAGGGCGAGATGCTAATTTGCAAGGCGCACAAATGTGGCTACAAACCATGCACCCTGAGCACCCGTTGTTTGCATCACTAAAGGCGCATGACTACCCCGGTTTTGCCACCCAGCAGCTGCGCGAGCGCGCGCAGGCGGGCCTGCCACCACACAGCTACCAAGCCCTGATACGCGCAGAGGCGCGCACGCAAGAAGCCGCGCAAGAGTTCTTAGTATTGGCCAGCCAAGCAGCAGCCAGTGTGCCCGCCGCCGAACATGTCACGCTATACCCCGGCGTGCCCATGACGATCCAGCGCGTGGCCAACATCGAACGCGCGCAGATGCTGGTCGAATCTACTTCGCGCGCTGCGCTGCAAAAGTTTTTAAGTGCTTGGCAACCCGTGCTGCGTGCCACCAAGGTGCAAGGCATCGTGCGCTGGGCTATGGATGTAGATCCGCTATCGATTTGAACTTGCCAGTACTTTGAACAAAAACAAGAACGCAGAACAAGAAGTTAAAAAGTCCCCGGATAACTTCCACCGTCCATCAATAGGTTTTGCCCGTTGATATACCCACCATGCACGCTGCATAAAAACGCGCAATAAGCACCGAACTCCTCGGGGTTACCTAAGCGCTTGCCTGGCAATGCAGCAATGCGGGCATTGCGCACCTCCTCGGGTGTTTTGCCCGTGTTTTTTGCCACGGCAGCAAAGTTACCAGCCAGGCGGTCGGTGTCAAAAATGCCGGGCAAGAGGTTATTCATCGTCACGCCTTTGGCGGCCAAGCTGCTGCGCGCTACACCTGCCACAAAGCCCGTTAAGCCACTGCGTGCGCCGTTAGACAGGCCCAGAATGTCAATCGGCGACTTCACCGCACTGCTGGTGATGTTGATCACCCGGCCAAAGCCGCGTGCGGCCATGCCGTCGACCGTGGCCTTGATCAGTTCGATAGGGGTCAGCATGTTGGCGTCAATAGCGGCCAGCCAAGTGTCACGGTCCCACGTGCGAAAGTCGCCAGTGGGCGGGCCACCGGCATTGGTTACCACTATGTCAAAGTCGCGGGCCGGGCCGCCCGCTGCGGCAAAGATAGCGTCTCGGCCTGCTGCAGTGGTAATGTCGGCTGCCACGGTGATGATTTTTGCATCATTTTTGCCCGTAGCCCCAGCATTCATTGCTAATGCAGCTCTTAATTTTGTAGCAGATGCATCTAACGCAGGCGCACCACGCGAGACCATCACTACGTTCACGCCCTCATGCGCTAGCGCCTGCGCGCAGCCCCAGCCCAAGCCCTTGCTTGCGCCGCCTACCAAAGCCCAACGCCCCGCGATACCCATGTCCATGCTAAAACTCCTGTGGTTACAACTTCAAGCTTACCACCCGTGGATAGGGCCAATACCCTATTTGAGGTAAACTAAAAGTACTCAGTTTGGATTTATTGAATCCATTGAGGCCCTAGAAACGTTGTTCTACTGGTTATTTAACCTTGTAGTCCAAGTATTTATTGTCTTAGTAGCTATATTATTTATAGCATAAAAGTTTTTTTACGCTCATAATTTGGTGGTCTTCAGCTAAATAATTATGAGTTTTCATACAGTTACCAAGCGTTTCATGTGTAACTTATTTCACGAATAACTTGCCTTTACCTACAAAATCCGCAACCATCACACCATGATAAAAAATGACGGTCCTGGCGCGCCAAAATCTTTTCCGCAAGAAAGCCGTGTGATGCCGCGCGACCCTGCAAAACGCGCTGACTTTGTCAACAGCGGTTTTGGTAACAGTGGTTTTGCGCCCAGCGGCTTTGCCAACAGCCAACCTAGTACTTTTAGCAACAGCCGCGGCGGTTTTAGCAACAGCGGCTTTGGTCCTAGTGGCATTGTGCCTACCAACGCTCCAGGCATGCCGCAAACGGTCATTGGTTTGTTGCATGCGCTGCAACATGCCGACGGCACCGACGCTTTGAAGATCACATTGGGTGTGGCCCAGTGGCAAACCCTAGCAGGCTACCTACAAACCTTCACTATGGAAGAAGGCCAAGTGCTGATCGAACAAGACTCTAAAGACACCACCGTCTATTTAGTGGAAGCGGGCAGCCTTAATGTGTACCATCGCGACGCAGCACGCCAAGCGCACATTGCCATCGTTGGGCCAGGTTCATGCATCGGTGAAGGTGCATTTTTCTCGCGCGCACCACGTACTGCCACCGTGCAAGCTGCTGGCCGCTGCAAACTGTGGTCTATCACCCCCATGCGCTTCACCGAGCTGTCTAACCGCCACAGCGCAGTGGCGCTAGCCCTGGTGATGGCATTTGGTTCAGTGGTAGCGCGCCGCTTGAGCAGCCAACCTAAGCGTGGCGCGGTGACCTGATCCTTGCATTGTTGAATAAAAAAAAACAGCGGCCTAGGCCGCTGTTTTGCTTTTTAACGCTGGTTTAAACGCAGTGCTGAGCTTTAGCTCACTTAGCTCAGATGCTTGCCAATCAGCCCCGCAATCTCAAACATCGTTACCTGCGGCTTGCCAAACACAGCGGCCAGTTTGGTATCGGCGTTGATCGTACGCTTGTCTTTAGCGTCTTGTAGGTTGTTCGCTTTGATGTAGTCCCACAACTTTTTGGTTACCTCACCACGGCCATATAAGCCTTCGCCAATCACGGCTGACAAGGCTGCGCTGGGCTTGAGCGTACCTGCGCGCGGGGCTTTGGGCTCTGTCGATTTAGCGGCCGTTTTCTTGGCTGCAGGCGTCTTTTTAGCGGCTACTTTTTTAGCCGCTGGGGGTTTGGCGGCTGTCTTTTTGGCTGCCGCTGTTTTGCCAGCAGGCCGTGCCGGGGCACCTTTTGTGGCACCCGCTGCGGTTTTGCGCGGTGGGTACTTGCTGGCTTCAAACTCAAAGCCCACTTTGTTTTCTTCTTTATTCCACGACAAAAATGCTTTGAAGCTGCGGCGTGTGCGCATGCTGACAAACTTGTCGAGCAAATCGGTTTTACCGGTTTCTAGCAGCTTGGTCATTTGCTCGCGCTCAATGGGTTGCTGCAAAATAATTTGGCCGCTTTTGAAGTCGCAGCTGGGTGTAACTTGTGCCTCGGTGGGCACCGATTTTTCGCACACATAGCTTTTGCCAAACTCTTTGACCGGGCTGCCGCACTTGGGGCAAGCGCCCAGCGATACCTTGGCTGACAAATCGACAATCTCGCCTGTTTCTGCGGCTTTAGCGTCTTCGCCAAAGTCAAACTCTAGCTTCCAGTTTTTGTCTTCTTCGTTGTACTTCAGCGCAATCTCGGCCACGAAGGGCCAACCGGCTTTTGAGCGGAAACCTTCCAGCGGGCCGATCTTTTTGTCGCGGATAAAGCCTTCGACTTCGGTAGGTTCAAAGGTGCGGCCTGCAGGTGATTTGCCAAAACTAAAACCGCAGCCTTCTGCTGCGCCCGCCTTGCCAGTACACGTATAGCGGCGGTAGTTTTCTTTCACAATGCCGCCGCAGTTGGGGCAGGGCGTGGCCAATGTGGCGTAGTCGCCAGGCACAGTGTCGCGGTCGTATTCTTTGGCTTTTTTGACAATGCGCTCGGTCATGGCATTGATCTCGGC
>JANOSN010000084.1:0-1504 GCA_031415895.1 Polaromonas sp.
CAATCAGTTGGCTACGCCATCAGGGCAGTCAGCGTTTGCGGTGCTCTTGTTTCAGGACGTTGCGGCCATCCCTATCCTGGCCTTGCTGCCGCTACTGGCTGCGCAAGGTGCTGACAACGACTCTAATGCGTGGCTAGAAGCGGCCAAGGCGATAGGCGCTATCGTGGCCATCATTGTGGGCGGCAGGCTGCTGATGCGCCCGCTGTTTCGCTGGATTGCGCGCAGCAAAACACCTGAAATTTTTACCGCTGCTGCTTTGCTGTTGGTGGTGGGCATTTCGGCCTTGATGCAGTTTGTTGGGCTGTCGATGGCACTAGGAGCTTTCTTGGCGGGTGTGCTGCTGGCTGAGAGTGAATATCGCCGCGAACTGGAAACCGATATTGAGCCGTTTAAAGGTTTGCTGTTAGGGCTATTTTTTATTGCAGTGGGCATGAGCATTGACTTTGGTGTGTTGCTTAAATCACCATGGTTGATTGCGGGTATTGTTGTGGCATTTATGGGGCTTAAAGCAGCGGTGATCTACACCATCGCGCGGGCCATGAAGATTGCCTACCAAGAGCGGCCTATCTTCACGCTGATGCTGGCGCAAGGAGGCGAGTTTGCTTTTGTGGTGTTTCAGCAGGCGCAGGGTTTGAAGATTTTTACACCCGAGCTCAGCTCGCAACTACTTGGTGCAGTGGCGCTGTCGATGCTGTTGTCGCCGTTGCTATTGGTGGCGATTGATAATCTGCTGTTACCGCGCTATGCCAACTGCGGCGCTGCCAAGATGGATGAGATCAGCGAGCAGCAAAGCTCGCCGATTATCGTGGCAGGCATTGGCCGTTATGGGCAAATTATTTTGCGTATTTTGGCAGCTAACGGCTACAAAGCCACTGTGCTTGACCATGATGCCGAACAGGTGGAAGGCCTGATGCGCTTTGGCTACCGCGCGTTTTACGGCGATGCAACGCGGCTAGATTTGCTGCGCACCGCAGGTGCTGCCACCGCCAAGGTGCTGATAGTGGCGATAGACAATGTAGATCAATCACTGGACATCGTAGATATTTGCAAAGAGCATTTTCCGCAGCTGCAACTGGTGGTGCGGGCGCGCAATGTGCAGCATTTTTACCAGCTACGCGCCAAAGGCGTAACGCTGATTCAACGTGAGACGTTCGAGTCGTCGCTGCTAAGCGCGCAAGATGTGCTGCAAGCGCTGGGGCACAGCGCAGACGATGCACATTTATCAGCGCAACGCTTTCGTGACCATAACCTTGCACAAATTGAACAAATGTGGCCGCACCATAAAGACGAAGAACGCTTGGTCAGCATGGCACGCGCTGGGCGACAACAGCTGGATGAACTGATGGCACAGGAGCGGGCGGTAACTTTACTGCGACCTGATGTGGTTGCTGTGCCTTCTGTTAAAGATGCCCGTTGAGATGATTCGCGTTTCGGTTAGATATAGGTTTATCTTGGGCTTAATGCGGGGATTTTTGAACGCAGAGGGCGCGAAGGTTTCGCAGAG
>JANOSN010000085.1:0-1397 GCA_031415895.1 Polaromonas sp.
CACGGCAAAAATAACTCCCCCGAATGCAGCACAATCACGCCATGCCCCGCACAGTCAAAGCACCCGCAGAAAAAACCGTAAGCGCTCTCGCTAAAACCGCCCCACAAAAAGCGCTAGAAAAGCTCGGCCTGGTGCGGCCCATCGACCTGGCGCTGCACATCCCCATGCGCTATGAGGACGAGACGCAGGTTATTAAACTCAGCGATGCGCGCGATGGCGACCAAGTGCAAATTGAAGGTGATGTGACGCGCTGCGAGGTGGTCATTCGTGGCCGCCGACAGCTGGTAGTCACGCTGGACGATGGCAGCGATGTGTGCACACTGCGGTTTTTAAACTTCTACCCTTCACAACAAAAACAACTGGCTGTGGGCCAACGCATCCGCGCGCGTGGCACCGTGAGTGGCGGCATGTTTGGCTGGAGCATGCTGCACCCGGCGTGCAAGTCTGCCGGTGGCGCGCTGCCTACCGCGCTTACGCCTGTGTACTCCACCATGGCTGGTTTGCCGCAGCCCTACCTGCGCCGCGCGGTGCTCAGCGGCCTAGAGTACGCCACCAAGTCTGGGGCACTGGATGATACGATTCCTGAGGCATTTACTAATAAAAACCCCACACAGTCCAAGTATTCATTACATAGTGCGCTATCATTTTTGCATTACCCGTCGCCTGATGTTTCTATTGCGCAGCTAGAAGACCGCAGCCACCCTGCCTGGCAGCGGCTGAAGTTTGAAGAGCTGTTGGCCCAGCAGTTGTCGCAGTTGCAGTCAAAACGTGAGCGTGACCTGCTGACCGCACCCGTGCTGCCTGCGCAAAAAAATGGCCTGCACGACAAGCTGCTGGCCGCCATACCGTTTCATCTTACCGCCGCGCAGCGCCGCGTGTGCGACGAGATAGCGCGCGACATTGCCAAGCCCGTGCCCATGCACCGCCTGCTGCAAGGCGACGTGGGCTCGGGCAAAACTGTGGTGGCCGCGCTGGCCGCAGCGGTGTGCATGGGCGCGGGCTATCAGTGCGCGCTGATGGCACCCACCGAGATATTGGCCGAGCAGCATTTTCGCAAACTCATTGGCTGGCTAGAGCCGCTGGGCATTCAAGTGGCGTGGCTCACCGGTAGCCAAAAAACCAAAGAACGCCGCGAGATGCTGGCGCTGATTGCCAGCGGCGCAGCAGGCTTGGTGGTGGGCACGCATGCGGTGATTCAAGACAAAGTGCAGTTTCACAATTTGGCTTTGGCCATCATCGACGAGCAGCACCGCTTTGGCGTAAAGCAACGCTTGGCGTTGCGCGAAAAAATGAATGTGAATATGAATGTGAATGTGGTCGCGCAACCCTTGCAAAGTGCTATTTCAGAAGAAAAACAGCCCGCAGTCCAAGTATCTACTGCTCAGACAGCTCTTAAT
>JANOSN010000086.1:0-2651 GCA_031415895.1 Polaromonas sp.
TGGGCGATGGCCGCACCTACGACTACGTAGTGGCGTTACGCGCAGTTGTCACCAGCGACTTTATGAGCGCCGACTGGGCTGAGTTGCCCTACGCATTACTCAAAAAAGTTAGCGGAAGAATCATCAACGAAGTGCGCGGTATTAACCGCGTGACATATGACGTAAGTAGCAAACCGCCTGCGACAATCGAGTGGGAGTGAAAAACCTCATCGCTATAAAGTTAATTGCAAAAGCAATTTAAGAATCGGGGCTGGCAATATCCAGCGCCACCCAACCATCTCCTTGAACCATCGTCACACCTAACCAGTCCGCCATTGCTTGAACATCTGCCCAGTCAATGCAACGTGATTTGCGAATTACATCTGCGTGTGAAGATACCCTGTTTGCGTCGCCGGGTACGATGCTTAGCAGCAGTTGATCAGGCTTATTGGTATCTTTAGGTTGCGCTTGAATCTTAAGATGCAAGGTACCACCAGTTGTGCTCTGATCGCAAAACGCTAGCAATGCGCCGACCACTACACTTCTAAAATAAATTTGCGGTACTGATCTATCTTGGTTTGCAATATCGTTATCAACTTTCAGTCCCGCCGCTGATAATTCCATAGACAGCAGTTGGGTGGCTTGGTCTATGCTGTTGTGTAGATTAACGCAGCGGTTTTCGCTGGTATTAATCCATCCTACGGCTATCACACAACCAGTAGTCGCTTCTTTTGCCATGTTGCTAACAGAAGACAGATTTTTGGCAATGTCTTGCAAGTTGGGTTCAGGCAACTGCATGCGCTTTTGCAGCACAGCAGTCAAAATACTCACTGGCTGCATGAGGCCTGCCACATCGTGGTGCAGCGCGGGAGCTATGCGCTGCAGTACGGCGTAGTTTGCTGCTTCGGCCAAGCGTTGACGCAGCACATCCGGGGCAATTGTGATCGCTAGCATTTTATTTTTGGGCTGGGCAGTGTTGACAATACAGCTTCCACAGCAGCGGGGTCTACTGGCTTGGTAAGGTGGGCATGAAAGCCTGCCATTTTTGATTTTTTTATATCGTCTTCGGTGCCCCATCCTGTCAGCGCTATTAACTGAATGGCTGATGTGAGTGGGTCGGCCAGTAGCCTGTGCGCTACCTCGTAACCAGTCATGTCTGGCAGGCCGATGTCCAGAAACACTACATCGGGGCCAAACGACTGAGCCATTTCTAACGCTTGCTGTCCGCTAAAAGCTGACCGCGTTTCATGCCCTGACAAGTCCATAAGCATGGAAAGTGTCTGGGCGGCGTCTACGTTGTCGTCCACCACTAAAATTCGGCGACTGGTAATTGCCGCAACCACAGTGCCAGTCGCTGGGGTGTGGGGTAGTGATGCTGACGCTAATGGCAGGGTAATTGTAAATTCGCTGCCTAGATCAACGCCTTCGCTGTTGGCACGCACCGTACCACCATGCAGCTCAACTAAGGTTTTGACTAATGACAGACCCAGGCCTAAGCCACCCTCTGCACGGTCTAGCGTGCGATTAATTTGCGCGAACATGTCGAAAACGCCGGTTAACATGCCTTTAGGAATGCCCATACCGTTGTCAGCAACAACGATGTGAACTTGGGTGCCGTGCGTTACAGCAGACAGATAAATTTGTCCGCCTTTAGGGGTGTATTTAGCTGAGTTATTGAGTAAATTACTGATGACTTGGGACAGTCGAGTGGGGTCAGCATTTAGCCAGATGGCATCGTCAGGTAAATCTACGTTCAGTGCATTACCCGCAGCATCGATCAAAGGTGCCGATGCCTCAACCGCGCTGGTCACCACAGCTTGTAATGAAACGTGCTCAGGTCTTAAAATTATTTTTCCGCTAGTGATGCGCGATACGTCTAGCAGATCGTCAATTAAGCGCACCATCTGAGCAATTTGGCGCTCCATCACGGGCAGTATGCGTGCAGAAGTTGCTAAATCAGTTGCCAGTTTGAGTACCTGTAAACCGGTGCGTATAGGCGCCAGTGGGTTGCGCAGCTCGTGTGCTAGCGTAGCTAAAAATTCATCCTTACGTCGCGCTTGGTCAGACAACTGCTCCTCAAAAACCTTGCGTTGGGTAATATCGTGTGTTACCCCCAAGACAGACTCTACATTGCCACTGTGGTCAAGCTCTGGTACAAGGCGGCATGAGTAATAGCGCAGTCCTTGATGGGGCGTTTCCCATTCAAAATCTAATGTGTTGGGCACACCATCATTGAACACTTCGTTGATGGCTGCATCCCATTGATTGCACAGCTGAGGAGGCATGCCAAGCTCGCGGTTGCTCTTACCTAAAAATTCCTTTACTTTTCGGCCTGTGATCTTCTCGATGGCTGAGTTGATAAATATATGCCGTAATCGCCGGTCAAAGCGTGTGAGCACATCGGGTGTGTTGTCAGCTAGGCTGCGCAGCTCACGCTCTCCTTGGGCTAGCCCTTGCATGGCCCTCATTTCGGCAGTGCGGTCAACACCATGAATGAAAATGCCTGACACTCGGCCATCGGGTTCGTGCAAGGGCAAATAAGAAAAATCTACAAAGATAGTTGATAAGCTTCCACCAGGCCCGCGCGCAAGGCTGATTGCCATCGACTTGGCCTCGTAAGCCTTGCCTGTGCGGTAGACATCTTCCAGCAGCTTAGGAAAAGGTTGATCTGC
>JANOSN010000087.1:0-2436 GCA_031415895.1 Polaromonas sp.
TACAAACGGTTGCGTGCAAAGGTGATGACATTGGTGGCGGTGTTTTCACTTGTAATGGTGGCGCGCACTTCTGAGTAGGTGCCACTGGTGGTGCCTACTGAATTAATGGTGCGGATGCTGAACGTATTGGTGTTGTTGCTAAAACCACGGCGCATATCGCGCAGCCAGCTTGCAGAATCTAAAGCGACAGACGCGCTAGGGTCTACATGGGCTGTAACACCTGGAGTTTGTGCGCGTAATGCGTCCCAAGCTTGCTGGTTCAAACGCAGGGTGGTGTTGGTCTGCAAAATGTCTTTGAAGCCATAAAACACAGCGCCTGAACGCTCTACATAAGTGCGGCGGAATTTTCGGAATGCTTCTACCTCGGCAGGGTATGCCGCAAAACGCATCACGCGTGCATCAGCCAAAGTTTCGATGCTGTAGGTGGTGTTGAGCATGACCTGGCCATTGGCACCAACGCAGTTGGTAAAACCATTACCTGCAGGCGGGGCTAAGTTACGACGGCATTGGTAGAAGACTACGTTGCCAGCAGTGGGGCTGGTAGCTTGAAATGACACACGGAAGTTTTTAACTTTTTGTAAGGTGGTGTCGGTCACGCTGGCATCAGGAATTTGACCAAGGCCATCAGTGTTGGCACCACCGCCAGCGCCACCTGCTAAGACACCGGGGTAATACTGAATCATTTCATCGAGGTCAGCAGCAAACGGCCATTTTTCAAATACGGGTTCATTGGTGTTTTTAAATACACGCACTTTGTCGCTCAGGTTATGACCATCGGGCGATGTCAAGCCTGTAACCACTTGGTAGCGCAGCACAGATCCCGCTGGGAAGGTGGCGTTTTGGTTGGCTAAGGCACCAGGTGCTGGGCCCCAAGTGTCATAGCCAGGCAAGCCAGATGCGCGAATACGCTCAACCACACTTTTAACGGTTTGTCCTGCAATGCTTTCATTAGTGCGCTTAGATGCGTCGGTGTATGTGCGGCAAAAGTCTGAGGTTGACTCGCCAGCAGCATTAGGCGGCGTGTAGCGGCCAATTCGGTAACCGTCTGAGGGGCAGCTGTACCAGCTTTGGCTGCTGGGCACATAAAACGCTGCGTTGCGGTTGTAGGGCAAGTTGTTGCCGTTAGAGATAGTTTTGCGTACCTCGTTGAAATAGCGGTTGCCGTCGCTTTGGGTTACGTCGTCTCCAGTGAACAATCGGTAGGACCAGTTGTTTGCGTCTAGGTAACGGAAGTCACGCAGCGTGACAAAAGGCACTGGTCCGGTATTGGCCACTGTAGCGGTGGGTTCTGGCGCAGAGTTGACTATTACAGATGCTACTTGGGCCTGGCCTGCTACGGTTTGTGTAGTGATACCTTGACTGGCAATCACTTGGCTGCTGAGATCAGCCGTAGTTTGTGTGCCTTGGTTGGCAACAACATCCGCTAGTCTAGGCAGGTTGTTAATTACAACAACGCTGAGCAAGGCTTCACGCTGATCCTCGGGCACATTGGCCGAATTGGCAATAACGCTGACGTCTTGTTTAATTTTGGTAATGACTTGGGCAAATTTGCCATTGCGGTTGGCATCGGCTACCACAGCGGGGTCGCTGCTGGTGCGATGGGCAACAAAGTTATCCAGTGGTGAATTGAGCATGCCCAGCTCGGTTTTAACTTGGGCTATCGCTGCAGCAGGATTGGTCGCACCGGATGCGCGCATCACCTCTTGCACAATCGTGGTGATCGGGCTTACAAAAATAGATTGTGCTGCATCAGTTTGCGGCGGTGCTTTTAGGCCGTAGGCCACGGTAACGGTGCCTGTATCAGAGTCCACAGCGCCCACAGGCACGTTGGCAATCACTGCGTGTTTACCGGCTTCAGACGCGGGCACGCTGAGGGTGTATTTGCCGTCTGCTCCGGTGCCGCTAGAGGCCGGTTCACCCGCATCGCATTTACCGTTGTCGTTCAAGTCATAGCAAACGCTGGCACCCTGAATTAAACCGTCTGCAACCACGCCGGTCAGAGCCACTGGTTCAGGCTCAGCAGGGCTGCCGGTAGTGGGTGTGTTTGTGGGCATACTGCCGTTGGGGTCAACAGGTGTCGAGCTACTACCGCCACCCCCACCACCGCATGCGCCCAGCGCCAGCGTGGCGCTAACCAGTACAGCGGACAGTGCGGTATTTAAGCTATTCAATTGCCAATTCATAATGCCTCCAAATTAAGTAGTGCAGGTGGTCTTTTCACGCAAACGGTGTATTTTGGTAACCTGACGTTAGTTATGTTAGAAGTTATCCGGCAATTGCGCATCCCATGAATTGGGTAGATTCTCATCAGTTCTGATGAGGTTTTTTAAGTCAATTTCACTAGTGTCCCAACGTTATCAAGTTGATTGCCCGTAAGTTGATGAATTGTTTGAAGAAATCACCATTTGTGTTTGTCCTCGATATAAATCGTTTTTG
>JANOSN010000088.1:0-1888 GCA_031415895.1 Polaromonas sp.
GCGCGCTGGATGATTTGAACCACAAGCTGGTGGCCCAAAGCCACGCTGGCGTGACGCTACAGCGGTTTCGCCCGAATATCGTGTTGGCAGGTATTGAGGCGCACGACGAAGACCGTGTAGCCGCGTTGCATATCACTACCGACGAAGGCGCGGTCGAGCTGGCGCTGGTCAAACCCTGCCCGCGCTGCCCTATCCCCAATGTGAACCCTACTACCGCCGTGCCCAGCTCCGAGGTGGGCGATATGCTGCAATCCTATCGGCAAGACGCGCGAGTGGATGGTGCAGTCACATTCGGCATGAACGCCGTGACGAAAACGGGCTTTGATCAGGTGCTGCGTGTAGGCCAAGTTGTAGGCGCTAATTACGTGTTTTAAATTACGTTTTTTAAGTCAGGCCGCCGCTCTCTGCGGCACGGCACAGCACATCGCATACACTTAAGCCCCTAATTTGGAACTGACATCATGAGCTTGAAGTGTGGCATCGTAGGCCTACCTAACGTAGGCAAATCAACCCTGTTTAACGCGCTAACTAAAGCCGGTATTGCAGCAGAAAACTACCCCTTCTGCACTATCGAGCCTAACGTGGGCATTGTCGAGCTGCCAGACTCTAGGTTGCAACAGCTAGCAGAGATCATCAGCCCGGAGCGCATCGTCCCAGCGATTGTCGAATTTGTTGATATTGCAGGCTTGGTGGCCGGGGCCAGCACGGGCGAAGGCCTGGGCAACAAATTTTTAGAGCACATCCGCCAAACAGATGCCACAGTCAACGTGGTGCGCTGTTTTGTGGACGACAACGTGATCCACGTAGCTGGCAAGGTCGACCCGATCAGCGATATTGAAGTGATACAAACCGAGCTGTGCCTGGCTGACTTGGCCGCAGTAGAAAAAGCCCTGCACCGGGTGACTAAAACCGCCCGCTCGGGCGATAAAGAGTCGATCAAGCTGGTAGCGATACTAGAAAAATGCCAAGTCGCACTGAACGAAGCCAAACCCGTGCGCACGATTGAGTTCAGCAAAGAAGAAAAACCGCTGTTGGCGCAGTTCTTTCTAATCACCGCCAAACCAGCCATGTTTGTAGCCAACGTGGCTGAAGATGGCTTCAAAAACAACCCTTTCTTAGACCGTCTAACTGAGTTTGCCGACAAGCAAAACGCCCCCGTTGTCGCTATCTGCGCCAAGATGGAAGCCGAAATGAGCGAGATGAGCGACGAAGATCGCCAAATGTTTTTAGAAGAGCTAGGCCAAACCGAACCCGGTCTGAACCGCCTGATCCGCGCGGCTTTCAAACTGCTGGGCCTGCAAACTTACTTTACCGCTGGTGTCAAAGAAGTACGCGCCTGGACCATCCACGTGGGCGACACCGGCCCGCAGGCTGCAGGCGTGATCCACACCGACTTTGAAAAAGGCTACATCCGCGCGCAAACCATTGCGTTTGACGACTACATTGCCTTTAAAGGTGAGCAAGGCGCAAAAGACGCCGGCAAGATGCGCGCTGAAGGTAAGGAATACATCGTCAAAGATGGCGACGTGATGAACTTCTTGTTTAGCAGCTAGTTTTTGTTGATTTACTGGTCTAACTGGCCAGTAGTCCAAGTATTTACTACTTATCTAGCTACTAAAATAATAGCAAATGAACCATCCGGTCAAATATCTGAAATCAAAGTAGATATCAAAGACACCCCGGCTGGCTTGGCAAAGGTGATGCGCGATTTCAGTGGCATGCCATCCTCTGCGCGGTACCAAAGCTCCAGCCCAGAATCTTGGCTCGTCCTTCCCCGGTAAAGACGTATGACAGGCACGCTCTTGCCCTGCCAAGTGAGATTTTCGGTCAATACCGAGAAATTGGCTGACGTTACAGATTTACCGGTGGCCAGCTGTACCGACATGGC
>JANOSN010000089.1:0-1615 GCA_031415895.1 Polaromonas sp.
CGCTGCGCTGAGCACACCACCGGCCTGGTCTTAGCGAGGTGGTGGGCATTCCATCGTCGATTGCTCACAATGTTAGCTGCCCCCGTGCTAGGGTTGATTTGCGCCGCGCCATAAACGCGGAGCCCAAAAGGCGGGGGACAGTCGCGGAGCCAATCAACCCTAGCACCGGACCGTACAAAACTAAAAACGGCCAAGTGCGGTGCAATCCGCAATGCCCGCTAGTTGCCTATGTCAGATAACCACAACCTGTCCGCCCTGATCGACGCATTGCGCCGCTTGCCCGGCGTGGGCGCAAAATCAGCTGCGCGCATGGCGTTTCATATGCTGCAGCACGACCGCGAGGGCGCGCAGCTGCTGGCGCGCAGCTTGACGCAGGCAGTAGACAACGTGCGCCACTGCAGCCGCTGCTACACCTTTACCGATGCTGATGTATGCAGCACCTGCCTAGACGCCCAGCGCGACGCCACCAAGCTGTGTGTGGTGGAGACACCCGCCGACCAATCAGCCCTAGAGCGCACCAGCGCCTACCGAGGTTTGTATTTCGTACTGATGGGCAAGCTGAGCCCGCTAGACGGTATTGGCCCCAAAGAAATTGGCCTGCACCGCCTGCTAGACCGTGCTACCGACGGCGTGGTGGCCGAGGTAATTTTGGCCACTAACTTTACCGCTGAGGGCGAAACCACCGCCCATGTGATAGCCCAAACCCTCAAAGCCCGCGGCCTGCAGGTGACAAGGCTGGCGCGCGGCGTGCCAGCGGGCAGCGAGCTGGAATACGTTGACCTGGGCACCATCGCACATGCGCTGGTAGACCGGCGATAGTCAACAAAGCTTGAGTTACGCGCTTGACTGCTATTGAACCTTATCGCACGCTTGGGCACCTGATAGTTTGCCCTTAGCCCCATGAGCACACTCACCACCCTGCGCATCAAAATCTACACCACCGTAGCCCGCCAACTGCACGGCCAAGTGCCTTGCTGGGTGTGCCGTCAACATGTGGTCCCTGAAGATGCCACGCTAGAGCACATATTGCCACGCAGTGAAGGCGGCAACAGCCATCAGGACAACTTGGCGATTAGTCACTTGCGTTGCAACCAGCAGCGCCATGCAGAGAATAAATAGCGTTACAATGCTACGAATTAAATAGCTGCTTGAGCAATAGATACTTGGACTACAAGCAGTTTTTACTATATTTTTGCTAACTTTAAGTATTTATACAGACTACAGGACATATATGGCATACGCCCACTTTACCGCCGCTTATTGGTGCTTATTACTAGCTGCTTTGCTGCCCATCGTGTGCGCAGGCATTGCCAAGTCTGGCACCTTTACCACCCCCCGCCGTGAGGGCGGATTTGACAACCACGACCCGCGTGCTTGGCTGGCCCGCCAGACCGATTGGCGCGCCCGTGCTAACGCTGCGCAGGCCAATACGTTTGAGGCATTGCCATTCTTTTTTGCAGCGGTCATCGTGGCGCACATGCTGGGTGCTGGGCAAATCAAGTTGGATATTTTGTGTTTTTTGTGGGTGCTGCTGCGCTGCGCTTTCATCATTGCGTATGTGGGCGACATGCCTAAGGTGCGCACCGGCGTGTGGATTGCAGCTTTCGTTATCAAC
>JANOSN010000090.1:0-1207 GCA_031415895.1 Polaromonas sp.
GTGGATGCGTGGTTTGCGCTGTATACCCATGCGCAAGCTCCTAAAGCTGCAGTGGATCGTATTTCGACAGAAGTGCAAAAAATTATGGCTGCACCGGCATTTAAAGAGCGCGCTGCTTCGTTAGGGGCAGAAGCGAATTATCTTGATTCGCAAAAAATGACTGCTTATGCGCAGGCGGAGTTCACCAAGTGGGGTAATGTGATTAAGACCGCTAATATCAAGGCGGATTGATTGCGTACCTGTTGTGTTGTGTATTTCTAATAAAAAGTGCCCGTAGTCCAAGTATTTATTGCTCGGACAGCTATAAAATAAATAGCAAGTATTAAATTGCAGCCAACTGCTGGGACGGCAACCACTGGCTAAAGCAGGGCAGCAATTGGTTGATGCGTACTGCCGCTTGGGATTGGCTGTGCAGCTTAGAAATGGTTTGGTACATATCGCTGCGTATCATCCACAGTTCGTTAGCCGAGCGAGCGGTGCGAATTTTGTACTTTATGCGTTCAGCATCGATACCAGGCATGTCGCTTAAGGCGGCTTGCATATGTAGCTTTATCTCAGGCAAGGGCATCTTCCCACGTGCCTTAGCGCGGGCGACCTGCGCATCTGCACGGTCCATGGCACTGGCAGCTAGCGCGCTAGCACTTCGGCTAGAGTTCTTAAACCCAATTGCATGAATCATTTTCTTCGCGGCCATCATCAATCAGTTTCCTTGTCGCCTTGTGGGCATAGCAGGTAAGCGCTGCCCGAGGATTTTCGGAAGCGCTTTTGTGATGTGAATAAGTTTAAGTGCGAGCTTCGTACAAAGTTAGGTTTCACCCTCTAGTTGCACTGTAATTAAGTCGCAAAACTAGCTGTTACTAGTGCAAAAAATCGCAGCAAGCTAAATACCCATGCTCTGTTCGGCGGCTTAATCTAAACCAGCGGGCAGGTTTTGCAGCGCTAACGCAATGCACTGGGCTAACACGGCAGGGTTGCCGATTTGGTTGGCCAGCAGCAGTACCAGCTTGGCGTGAAGCAGGGCGGACTGCTGCGTTGTCAGGCCCATGTGGGCGTCTAGCAGGGCTTCATAAAAACCGTCAGGATCAGCAAGCTGGTTGGTCAGCACGACGCTGTGGCTGGGGTGGGTGCTCATGCTGCACCTGCGTGGAGGCGGCTGTGTGCGCTAGGGTGCACGCCAGCGTAGCGTGCGAGGGCTTGTACCAAGCTG
>JANOSN010000091.1:0-3846 GCA_031415895.1 Polaromonas sp.
GTTATTACTAAGTATGGACCGCTTGCAAGGCAATGAGCTTGTAATGACCCAAGAGCTGATTGCCAACATGCTTGGAGTGCGGCGCGAGGGGGTTACAGAGGGTGCACTGAAACTACAAAAACTCGGGCTAATTAGCTACGCTAGAGGGCGTATTACAGTGTTAGACCGGTTAGGACTAGAAAAACGAAGCTGCGAATGCTATGCGGTAGTAAGAAAAGAATATGACCGATTGCTACCTGACCGGCTAGCCGTTTAATGCAATCTCTATATTTGTTGTTGCCACTGTGTGTGCTGGCGTACATTCAAAGTCGCATTTTTGCTACATACTGGTTTACCGATAAATACTGAATTCGACAGCGGTGAAACTTCGAACTTACCCCTTTTTGTCATGGGGCCTGAGACCACCGGAGAATCATCATGCCCACTTTTCAAAACCATCTTGTAGAGTCACTCGGCCGTAAAGATCGATTACGCCTTCTTAACCTTTGTCAACAAGTTAACTTGAAGTTAACGGAAGTGCTTTACGAACGTGGCAAACCCATAAGGCATGTTTACTTTCCTACCGATGGTTTTATTTCCTTAGTTGCCATGATTGAAGATAACGCAGGCGTTGAAGTAGGCATGATTGGAAGAGAGGGCATGCTAGGTGCCCAGATGGCTTTAGGCGTACAAATTGCGCCATTACATGCCTTGGTCCAGGGTCAAGGTACAGCTTGGCGCATCAGTGCACGCGCTTTCCGCAGCGAGCTTATCAATTGCCCGTCGCTGCAGCAGATTCTTAACCGCTATCTATATGTCCTAATGACTCAGTTGGCCGAGTCAGCAGCGTGTCTTCGTTTTCACCAAATTGGGCCACGTCTTGCACGTTGGCTACTAATGAGCCAAGACCGCGCACAGTCTGATAAATTTCATGTCACTCAAGAATTTTTAGCATATATGCTGGGCGTGCGTCGCGTAGGGATTACGACGGCTGCCATTAATCTGCAGCGTGCTGGATTGATCGAGTATAGCCGTGGCGAACTTAAAGTTCTAGACCGTAGCGGGCTTGTAGCTGCCGCATGCAGCTGCTATTTAGCAGACCACAGAGCATACAAGGCAATGCTGGGGAAGTAGTTCTAACTTAGCTAGTCTGGTTTGCCGTTATTTAGATAACTGCCTGCATTCTCCCTAAGAGCTCAGTATCAATAGCGCTTTTGGGTATCTCGCTTGGTATGTTAACCAACAAATATTTAAATTTTTTGACAAAAGTGCGCTAACGCACAGACCATCTCTGTCCGGGCAATAAAAATATGCTGTGGAAAAGACTTGAAAGAAATGCGAATGCTCTACACACAACAGAACGTAGTTAATCACACCCCAATAAGTAGCCTGCCCAGTGATCATGGATTTAATTTTATTCAGGACAGGTACAGATCTTCAGGGGGCATCGCGAATGCTAACGAGCTAGCGTATAGGCAGTTTGGCGGTAAGGTCGGTGACATGAATGCACTAGCAAAACTAATTCTTTTGGGTGAAATATTCAGTTTTGAATGGCGAGGGAATTTTTGGATACCCTTATTTCAATTCAATCCAAACGAGTTGACTAGCAGGCATTGCGTACGCCAAATACTTGGCGAGCTAACTGGTGTATTTGACGGTTGGACGCTGGCTATTTGGTTTGTGCAAACTAATTCATGGCTTGAACACAAGAAGCCAATCGATCTTTTAGACAGTAGTTTATCTTCTGTGCTCAATGCAGCCCGCGCTGACAGATATGTTGCTGTTGGTTAATTTTTGGGTAGGAATAAAACTACATATATACAAGGTTTCGTCTGCTTACATTAAGCCGATTGAGCGAGCAAACTACGAAGTGTGAAAAAGCGTTTATGTAGGCTTCACGATAGCGCGATAAAGCGTTAAAAAAGTTGTATACGCATCAATCACATTAGAACGTGATTTTTTAATTGAAAGACCAATATGAAATACACACCTTTAAACCTTGCTATGACAACCGCATTATTAATTTACTCTCAGTATGGCACTGCAATTGCGCAAACTTATGAGTACAACCCATCTGCCTACATAGCTCCCAGTATTAACGTTACTCGCCCAGATGGAGATTTTGGCACAGATAAACGTATCACCGGGTTCGGCTTACGCTTTGGCAAACCCATTACACCAAGCTGGGATCTGCAACTTGGCGTTAATCTTGCGCGAGCGAACGATGGAGCCAATCGTTTTGAGCAATCCACCTTAGGTTTAGATGGTTTGTACATGTTTTCCCGTTCACGCCTTCGCCCATTTCTGTTGGTGGGCATAGGCGGTGAAAATGACAAATTCATATCACCTACTGCTACATCAAAAAGTACATCTCCTTTTGTGGGTGCAGGTGTTGGCTTTCAGTTTGCATTCAACGATCAATGGGGCATGCAAGCCGATATACGAAGAAATCACGTTTATTTGCGCGGCAACGACTTTAACTTTAAGCGAGCAAATAATGATGTGGCTACCATCGCGCTGACTTATGCTTTTGAAAAATCACCTGCGCCAGCACCTAGGTCAGCGCCCGCTCCAGAGTATGTTGCTCCACCTGCCCCAGTGGCTCAAGCACCAGTTGTGCAGCCTCCCCCCGCACCTGCTCCACCGCCTGTCCCTGTTCCTGCTCCTAAATTTGAGCGCTACACCTTATCGGCAAGTGAGCTATTCGCCTTTGACAGTGCAGTGCTCCGCACACCGCACCCTAAGTTAGATGAAATTGCTGATGTTTTAGGTAAAAACGTTGATGTCAGTAACGTAGTGATTACAGGTTACACAGACCGTCTAGGTTCAGATAAATACAACCAAAAATTATCGCAACAACGTGCGGATGTAGTGAAGGGTTATTTGGTTAACCGTGGCATCGCATCTTCCAGACTTTCTGCGACTGGTAAGGGCGAAAGCAATCCAGTAGTTACCTGTACCGATAAAAAAATGGTTGCATTAATTCAATGTTTGGAGCCTAACCGCCGCGTGGAAGTAGAGCAAATAGTTATTGAACGCCGCGTTCCATAGATTATCAAGTCATTTTTTCTGACCCGTTTAGCCAGCCGCAAGGTTGGCTTTTTTATTGATGTTAAGTACTGCACAGTACGTCGTCATACCGGTAATCGTTTGCGTAGCAGTTTCATAAAAAACCTCAACAATTAATACAACACAGTGTCCATCATGCAAAAAATTAGGAATTTTTTGGACCTCCGTTATTGGCTGCACGCAGTACTGGCCCCTATTAGCGACATTAGCGGCTCTGATCCTCAGGCGTATGGTTTAACTGCGCAAACCATTAGCATCCCCACAGGACAAGGTTTAGGACTTTTTGCGTGGTTTGTACCAAGCTTTAACTTGAAGTCACTGCTATCTGTGCGTCCTGCTGTTGTACTCTTACATGGCTGGGGTGGTAATGCAAGCAATCTCTTACCTGCCGCACAAGCTCTGCACATAGCAGGCTATGCTGTACTGCTACTGGAATCACGCAACCATGGCCGAAGTGCTATAGATGATCACAGCTCCTTACCGCGTTTCGCCCAAGACTTAGACTGCGCGCTAGACTGGTTGCGATTGCAAAAAGGGATTGATCCACAACGAATAATTGCTTTAGGCCATTCGGTGGGCGGCGCTGCCGTACTGCTGTGCGCCTCACGCCGTGCCGATCTTTGGGCAGCTATTAGCGTAGCGGCTTTCGCACATCCTGAACAATTAATGCAGCGCTGGTTTAAATCTAGATGGGTACCTTATTGGCCATTAGGTTGGCTAGTTAACAGATATCTTGAACATGTTATTGGTGCACGTTTTGATGACATTGCTCCTGTCAACACGCTAGCAAAGACAAAT
>JANOSN010000092.1:0-4966 GCA_031415895.1 Polaromonas sp.
TGTTTGAGTTTGGTCGTCCGTCGCATATTTTTGATCTCGACAAAATTCACGGTGGCTTGGATGTGCGTTGGGGCAAAGCGGGTGAGTCACTCAAACTACTGAACGGCAACACCATTACCATCGACGACACAGTGGGCGTGATTGCCGACAGCCAAGCTGTTGAATCGCTAGCCGGCATCATGGGCGGCGACAGCACTTCGGTGACTGACGATACGCACAATATTTACATAGAGGCCGCATTCTGGTGGCCCGAGGCTGTGGCCGGCCGCTCGCGTCGCTTTAACTTCAGCACCGACGCCGGTCACCGTTTTGAGCGCGGCGTAGACCCTGCGCAAACGGTGGAGCATATCGAGCGCATTACCCAACTGGTGCTGGACATTTGCGGTGGCCAGCCTGGCCCGATGGACGACCAGCAGCTGAACATGCCGGTGCGCCAGCCCGTCCACCTGCGCGTAGCGCGTGCCAGCAAAGTCATTGGTATGCCAGTGACGGCGGTGCAGTGTTTAGATGCTTTCAAACGCCTCGGATTGCCTGCTATTGAGAGCAACGGTGTCATCACCGTCACACCGCCGCCGTACCGTTTTGACATCACCATCGAAGAAGACTTGATCGAAGAAGTGGTGCGCATGGTGGGCTTTGACAACTTGCCTACCTCGCTGCCGATAGCGCCTATAGCACCGCAAGTGCGCTCTGAGACGCAGCGTGGCCGCTTTGCAGTGCGCCGCGCACTGGCAGCGCAGGGCTACCAAGAAACTATCAATTTCAGCTTCGTCGAAGAGCGCTGGGAGACTGAGCTGGCTGGCAATGCCAAGCCAATCAAACTGCTTAACCCGATTGCCAGCCAACTGAGCGTGATGCGCTCGTCTTTGCTGGGTAGCTTGCTGCAAATTTTGAAGTACAACCTAGACCGCAAGGCCAGCCGTGTACGCATTTTCGAGCTAGGCCGCGTGTTCATGCGCGATGCTTCTGTTAAAACTAGCGATACACAAGTAGCTGGCATTGCCCAGCCGCTGCACATTGCAGGCTTGGCCTTTGGCGGTGCAGTGCAGCGTCAGTGGAGCGCTAAAGACGCAGCTGCAGATTTCTTTGACGTGAAGGGCGATGTTGAAAACCTGCTTGCGCCATTGCAAGCTACGTTTGTAGCGGGTGAGCACCCCGCCATGCACCCTGGTCGCTGCGCTAAGGTGATGATCGATGGCAAGGAGATCGGTGTGATCGGCGAGCTGCATCCGCGTTGGAAGCAGGGTTACGAGCTACCACAAGCGCCTGTGTTGTTTGAGCTAGATCTAGCTGCAATAATGCAGCGCGACTTGCCCAAGGCTATGTCAATAGCCAAGTTTCAAGACGTAGAGCGCGATATTGCAGTCATCGTTCGCGAGGGCGTAGGCCACGCCGCACTGATGGGCGCTATCCACGCTGCGCCCACCAACGGCTTGCTGCAAGACGCACTGCTGTTTGATGTGTACCGCCCTAAAGAGGCAGGCGCTGGCATGGAGCAGGGCGAGAAAAGCTTGGCGGTGCGCTTGACCTTGGGCAGCCAAGATGCCACACTGACAGATGAGCAAATTGAAGCTGCAGTAGCCGCGGTTTTAGTGCAGTTGCAAAAAGATGTGGGTGGCAGATTAAGGGCGTAAAAGCACGTTAAAAATGCTTTTTACCAATCAAATAGGCTTGTAGTCCAAGTATTTACGCTCAAGCAGCTATCAAATTAGGAGTGATGATGGAGTTTACCGTTGAGAGTTTAGAAACCCCTGCACTGACCAAAGCGCAGTTGGCAGACTTGTTGTTTGAGCAAATTGGTTTGAATAAGCGCGAATCCAAAGACATGATTGACGCGTTTTTTGAGCTGATTGCCAAAAGCGTGGTCGAAGGTACCGATGTCAAAATTTCTAGCTTTGGTAATTTTCAAATTCGCACTAAAGCACCGCGTCCGGGGCGCAACCCACGTACGGGTGAGGCTATTCCTATCGAGGCGCGTCGCGTGGTCACCTTCCACGCTAGCCATAAACTGAAAGAGCAAATTCAGGGCTAAACCAAGGTACTTTCAGGTATTAATTTAAGTACTTGGGTTTCTCATGAACCGCATGTAGCCCATTATCTGGCGCCGCATTGCCAGCCAGTACCGTCACGTTTTCGCGCCACATCGACACCTCAATAGCTTTGTCCAACAAGTGAATAAAGCCATGTGTGAGCTTAGGCTCTAGCGCTATTTGAAAACTACGCGGCTTTACTGCATCGGGCAACTTCTCGCTGAACACCAATTGCATTTGCCCGCTGGCTTGCGGTGTCATGTTTACCTCGGTCACCAGCAACGGTTCAGCGCCTAGGGGCAGTTGCGTTATCTCAGCTTTAAACGGTGTTTCAAAATCTGATTTTTGCAAGTGCTCATGCTTTTTAAAATCAGCCAGCATCTGCTGCGTGGCAGGATCTGCAGTAGCGGTGGGCGAAATATAAGGCGACTTGATAGCTTCTTGCTTAGCCACATGCTCGGCCACAATTTTGCCCAATATCGGCGCTAAGCCCAGCGTCAGTCTGCGTGTAAACCACAGCCGTAGTTCTGCCGATTCAGTCGTGTTAATGCGTACCAAAATACGGTCATGCTCTTGTAGGTAGTTCACGCTGAGCTGGTGGATGTTCATAGCCTGATTTTAAGATAGCTTACAAGCTGCTCAGCAAATGGTTGATTTGTCGCAAGGTTTGATGTTGCTTAAGGCTTGAAAATTGGTAATTCTGCCTAAACTGTCGGTAAGACTGCGAGAACACTATGCGCTTAGACAAACTCACCACTAAATTTCAAGAAGCCTTAAGCGAGGCGCAAAGCCTCGCTTTGGGCAACGACAACGGTTATATTGAGCCCGCACACGTGATAGCCGCCATGCTGCGCCAAGAAGACGGCCCCAAGGCGCTGCTGCAACGAGCTGGCGTTAATGTGCTTGGCCTGCAAATGGCGGCAGATGCTGCGGTGAAGCGCCTGCCCCAAGTGCAAGGCCAAGAGCAAGTGACCGTGGGGCGAGATTTAGCTTCGCTGATTCAGGGGGCTGAAAAAGAGGGTATCAAACGCGGCGACCAGTTTATTGCCGGTGAGTTGTTTCTTTTGGCTTTGGCAGATAGCAAGCAAGACATCGCCAAAACCGCCAAAGACAACGGCCTAAACCGCAAAAGTCTAGAGACTGCCATTACCACTGTGCGCGGCGGGCAGGGCGTTGACAGCGCCGATGCAGAGGAACAGCGTGAGTCACTTAAAAAATACTGCGTCGATTTGACCGAACGCGCCCGCATGGGCAAGCTAGACCCCGTGATTGGCCGCGATGATGAGATTCGCCGCGCTATTCAGGTTTTGCAGCGTCGTACTAAAAATAACCCCGTGTTGATTGGCGAGCCCGGTGTGGGCAAAACAGCGATTGTTGAAGGCCTAGCGCAACGCATTGTGGCAGGCGAGGTGCCCGAGTCGCTGAAAGGCAAACGGGTGTTGTCGCTAGATATGGCAGCGCTGCTGGCGGGTGCTAAATTCAGAGGCGAATTTGAAGAGCGCCTGAAAAACGTGCTGAAAGATTTGGCCAAAGACGAAGGCCAAACAATTGTATTTATTGACGAGCTGCACACCATGGTGGGCGCAGGTAAGGCCGAGGGCGCGATGGACGCTGGGAATATGCTAAAGCCTGCATTGGCACGTGGTGAGCTGCACTGCGTGGGGGCCACCACGCTAGACGAATACCGAAAATACATCGAAAAAGACGCAGCACTAGAACGACGCTTTCAAAAAATACTGGTGGGCGAGCCAACTGTGGAGGCGACCATTGCTATTTTGCGCGGTCTGCAAGAAAAATATGAAATACACCACGGCGTGGAGATTACTGACCCCGCCATTGTGGCTGCAGCAGAGCTTAGCCACCGCTACATTACTGACCGTTTTTTGCCCGACAAAGCGATTGACTTGATTGACGAGGCCGCAGCCAAAATCAAAATTGAAATTGACTCTAAACCTGAGGTGATGGACAAGCTAGACCGGCGCATCATTCAGCTGAAAATTGAACGTGAAGCCGTCAAGCGCGAAAAAGATGAATCGTCTAAAAAACGTTTCGGTTTGATTGAGCTTGAAATCGTCAAGCTGCAAAAAGAAGCCGCTGATTTAGAAGAGATTTGGAAGGCCGAAAAAGCCCAAGCCCAAGGCAGTGCGCACATTAAAGAGGCCATGGACAAGCTGCGTTTTCAGATTGAAGAGCTCACCCGCAAAGGCGACTTTAACGCCGTGGCTGAGCTGCAATATGGCAAACTACCCGAACTGGAAAAGCAATACAAAGATGCGCAGGCTAAAGAAGATGTTAAAAATAAAAATGCCAAAGCTGCAGGCCGTCCCACACTGCTGCGCACGCAAGTAGGCGCTGAAGAAATCGCCGAAGTAGTAGCCCGCTCCACGGGCATACCGGTGTCTAAGCTGATGCAAGGCGAGCGTGACAAACTGCTGGTGATGGAGCAAAAGCTGCACGAGCGCGTGGTGGGTCAAGGCGAGGCGATAGAAGCCGTGTCGAACGCCATTCGCCGCTCACGCGCAGGCCTTTCTGACCCAAATCGCCCCACAGGTTCGTTCTTGTTTCTCGGCCCCACAGGCGTGGGTAAAACCGAGCTGTGCAAAGCGCTAGCAGGCTTTTTGTTTGACAGTGAAGACCATTTGATTCGCATCGACATGAGCGAATTTATGGAAAAGCACAGCGTCGCCCGCATGATTGGCGCGCCCCCCGGCTATGTGGGCTACGAAGAGGGCGGCTACTTAACCGAGGCGGTGCGCCGCAAACCCTACAGCGTGATACTGTTAGACGAGGTAGAAAAAGCCCACCCCGATGTGTTTAACGTGCTACTGCAAGTGCTAGACGATGGCCGCCTGACCGACGGCCAAGGGCGCACCGTAGACTTTAAAAATACCATCATTGTGATGACCAGTAATATTGGCAGCCACATCATTCAAAGC
>JANOSN010000093.1:0-1140 GCA_031415895.1 Polaromonas sp.
CTACAAGCTAATTAACCTCCTAAACTCACTGCGTACGAAGTTTTAAGGCCTCACAGGTTTGGCGAAACCTTTTTCAGCCCAAGCCACCGCACTGGCGCGGTTCAGCTTAAACCCCGCGTCCACCCGCACACTGGCCAGCTCATCACCGCCATCATCATGCGCAGTCAACGTGCCATAAGGGTTGTCTTCATCTGGCGTGATGTCTAGCGACACCCTCACACGCTGCGCACCCACGGTCACGGTAATGTCTTGGTGCAAGGCGGCGTGCTGCTGCTGCTCTTGGCGGCGCACAAACTCGTGGGCGGTTTTTACCAAGGTGCTGAAGGCAAATCCGTCCAGTGGCTTAGGGTTCTTTTTATCGCGCCCCATGGTCCACGGGCCTACCAGCGCAGGTTCGGCCGCGCCGTCTTTGGTCATGGCCACAGCCCAGCCGTCGTCGTCTTCGTTTTTAATCACCAGCGCAGTCCAGCCATCGCCTTGCCAAAGGCGGGGGTTTTGGGCTAAGGGGGTAGTTTCGTTCATTAAAAAATATCCATCAAATAACTGTGTGAGTTGCTATCAATCCAACATCGATCGGGCATAGCCCGTGTGGGTTTGAAATACATGTGTCATTTTGGCCAACACGGCTAGCTCGGCCTCGTTGGGTTGGAAGGTTTTAACCAACTTGGCTTGCGTTTTTTCCCAAGTGGGAAGCAGGCTCTGGGTCAATTGACGAAAAACCTTCATTGTCTCTGGCAAGCGAAATCCGCATTCGCTACAAAACGCCTCCCACGAGTGCATGCCTACCGCGTCAAACGTCTCTTCATCGCCAATATACAAAGCTAGCGCTGAGTCACCATAAGCGCGCACGCAGAGTAAGTCGTAAAACGGTGCGAGGCGGTAGCCCTTGTCGTCCACCAACACCGATATATTTTTGGCGTGCGCATCAGCATTGCCAATCAAATAATTGAACATCACCCAGCGCTGAAATTGCAGTAAATCTACCGCACGGATGGGTAACTTGCGTAGGGCGGCAACTAATTTTGGCAAGCTCACCAAGCCGCCTTGGCGTTCGTATTTCCAGCCCGAACCGTGCCCCAGTAACTGGCAGCCGTCAAACTGGTGCAAGCTCACAATGTTGCCTGCCACATCAACGCGGTC
>JANOSN010000094.1:0-4116 GCA_031415895.1 Polaromonas sp.
GGTCATGCGGCACGCCTTTGCCTTTGGTCCAGCTGCGGTACATAAAACCATCTTTGCCATCGCGGCCAAACCATTGCTGGCTGCGCAGTTCACTGGGGTCTTTTTTAGCGGTCATCGCAAGTCCTTAAATTGAAGTTGGATTGAAGTTAGGCTGAATTAGGGTTAGTCCTAATTTTGTATAAGGTATTATCGTCATACCATTGAAATATCTGAATCAGTACAAACCATGATTAAAAACGTCCACGGCAACACAGTAGATCACCTAGGCGAAGCCATTGTCGCAGGGCACTACCCCGTGGGTGGCAGCATTCCGCCTGAGCCCCTGCTGTGCGAAGAGCTGGGGGTTAGCCGCACGGTCATACGTGAGGCAGTTAAATCGCTTATTGCTAAAGGTTTGGTCACTACGGGGCCAAAGGTGGGCACCCGCGTGCAGCCATCGGATGCGTGGAACTGGTTTGACCCTGATGTCATCATTTGGCAAAGCAAAGCTGGCCTTACCCCTGAGTTTTTGCGTGACTTGCAAGACCTGCGCCGCGTGGTCGAGCCTGCTGCAGTGCGCCTGGCTGCAGAGCGCGCTACAGACCAAGATATTGCAGATATTGAAGCAGCGTATGAAGGCATGCGCCACGCGGTTGAAGAAGGTGGCGACTACGTAACCTACGATTTGCGTTTTCACCAAGGTTTGCTCAAGGCCTGCCGCAACCGCATGCTGGTGCAAATGAGCAAAGCCCTCAGCGCCTTGCTGCGCACCAGCTTTGAAATATCGACCTCACGCAAAGATGGCCCACGCAGTTCATTGCCATTGCACCGCGCTGTGCTGGACGCGGTAATTGCCAAGCAGCCCGCACGTGCTGAGCGCGCCATCTTGGTGTTGATCGACGGTGCGCACGAAGATATTGAACAAGTGTTGGCTACGCGCAAGCGTTTGCCTAAGCTTAATCAACCTGCGCCACATTTGCGCGCCGCATAAAACATATAACCATTGAAAAAGAGGAAGTGATGCAAAAAGTCATTGACGGTTTTTTTAAACTACTTGAGTTTTTAGTAGTGGCTTGCCTGGTGGCCATGGTGTTTATGGTGTTTGGTAATGTGGTGATGCGCTACGCCTTTAACTCGGGCATTCAAGTCAGCGAAGAAATGTCCCGCTACTGCTTTATTTGGCTTACCTATCTAGGTGCCATGGTGGCCATGCGCGAGGGTGGGCACTTAGGCGTGGACAGTCTGGTGAAGTCTTTGCCCTTGGCGGGAAAAAAGGTATGCGTTTTTTTAAGCGAATGCCTGATGCTGTTTTGCAATGTGCTATTTCTCATGGGTACCTACAAAATGCACGAGCTGCAAGTGACCAACATTTCACCAGTCGTGGGTATCTCTATGATTTGGATTTACGGTATCGGGTACATCGTGTCGGTGGTGATGGGCATTTTTAATGTGCATAAGTTGTATTTGTTGCTCACGGGACAACTGCGCGAAGACCAAATGCTGCAAATTGTAGAGGCTGAAGGCCTCAAAGAAGTTGAGGCTCAGCTGGGCATCAATCAACCGCCATCACCAACTCAGCACCAGAAAGCCTAATGCCATGACTGTTGCTATATTTGTGTTTTCCTTGATCGGCGCTATGGCGCTGGGTATGCCGATTGCCTACGCGCTGCTAGTGTGCGGCGTGTGTTTGATGGGGTTTTTGGCTGCAACTGGTGTACTACCTGCGTTTGACAGCCAAATTTTGGCACAGCGCTTTGTCGACGGTGCAGACAACTTTCCACTGCTAGCCGTGCCCTTCTTTTTACTCGCTGGTGAGTTTATGAATGCCGGTGGTTTGTCCAAGCGGATCGTCAATTTAGGCGTGGCTTGGGTAGGCCACTTTCGTGGTGGCTTAGGCTACGTGGTAGTGATTGCGGCCATCATCATGGCATCGCTTTCAGGCTCTGCAGTGGCAGACACTGCGGCACTTGCGGCCATTTTGATTCCCATGATGAAAGCTGCGGGCTACAACGTGCCGCGCAGCGCAGGCTTGGTGGCGGCGGGCGGCATCATTGCACCGGTCATTCCTCCGTCCATTGGGTTCATCATCTTCGGCGTGGCTGGCAATGTCTCTATCACCAAGCTGTTTTTGGCGGGCATCGTGCCCGGCATGATGATGGGTGTGGCCATTGCGATAGCTTGGTGGTGGGTGGCTAAAAAAGAAAACGTCAAACCGGCCCCCAAGCTGTCTATGAAAGAGCGCTTGAAAGTCACCTTCAACAGCAGCTTCGCTATTGTCTTGCCCATCATCATTATTGGCGGTATGAAAGCGGGTGTCTTCACGCCCACCGAGGCAGCAGTGGCGGCGGCGGTGTATTCATTCATCGTGGGCATGTTTATCTACCGCGAAATGCACTGGGGTCAAATCTACGGTTTATTTTTGTCTGCAGGCAAGACGACAGCGGTAGTGATGTTCTTGGTGTCAGCCGCCATGGTGAGTGCATGGCTGATTACCGTGGCTAATATTCCTAATGAAGTCGCCGATATGTTGTCGCCATTCATGGACAACAAGACTTTGCTAATGTTCATGATGATGATTCTGATCGTCATAGTGGGCACTGCACTCGACTTTGCCCCCACCGTGCTAATTTTGACGCCTGTCCTCATGCCAGTGGTACTCAAAGCAGGCATCGACCCCGTGTACTTTGGCGTGCTATTTATCATGAACAACGCTATTGGCTTGATCACACCGCCTGTGGGCACAGTGCTTAATGTGGTGTGCGGTGTCGCAAAAATTGACATGAACGCTGCCTTCAAAGGTGTGATGCCGTTCTTAATTGCACAACTGATAGTGCTTTTCTTATTAGTGTTTATCCCTGAATTAGTGACAACGCCATTGAAGTGGTGGATGCGCTGATATACCCTCAAAGTTGTTTAGTTTTATTAACCCGTAAGGAGACTCCCATGAAACGTCGTAACGTTATCGCCCAAGCCGTATTGATCGTAGCGGGCACCCTATTTGCTGTATCTAGCGCTATGGCGCAGTTCAGTGAACGCAATATCAAAATCACCAACGGTGTCAACGAAGACCACCCCGTGGGCGCTGGTGTGAAGAAAATGCAAGAAGTGCTGGCTGCCAAATCAGGTGGCAAAATGAAGATGAGCGCTTTTTGGGGCGGCTCTGCTGGTGGTGATTTGCAAGCGACGCAGGCATTGCGCGCAGGCACGCAAGAGATGGTGGTGTCGTCTAGCTCACCATTAGTAGGCATTGTGAAAGAACTGGGCGCTTTCGATTTGCCATTTTTATTTGCGAACGAAAAAGAAGCCGATGCTGTACTAGATGGCCCCGCTGGTGCCTTCTTTAACAAAAAACTAGAAGAAGCTGGCCTAGTTAACTTGGCTTACTGGGAAAACGGTTTTCGTAACCTCACCAACAGCAAGCGCGCAGTGACCAAGGTAGAAGATTTTGATGGCGTAAAAGTACGCGTCATGCAAAACAATATTTTCCTGGACACCTTCAAGACCTTAGGCACTAACGCTGTACCTATGGCATTTGGTGAAGTGTTTACCGCGCTAGAAACCAAAACCATTGATGGCCAAGAAAACCCGTTCGTTACCATCAACACCTCAAAATTCTTTGAAGTACAAAAATACCTCAGCGTGACACGCCATGCCTACACACCGTTTTTGGTGATGTATAGCAAGAAGATGTTTGATGGCTTGAGCAAAGACGAGCAAGCTGCGCTGCGCGAAGCTGCTGTCGAAGGCCAAAAAGTCCAGCGCGCGACCATCCGTGCGCAAGATGGCAAAGCTTTGGCTGATTTGAAAACCAAAGGCATGCTGGTCAACGAAATCACGCCTGCTGAGCAAAAGCGTATGTTTGAGAAAGTCAAGCCTGTGTATGAAAAAAATGCAGCTACGATTGGTGCTGAGGCCATCAACGTCGTGGTTGATGCTTTGAAGAAGTCACGCGGGGGGTAAAACTCTTTTGTCTTGAGGCCGGGAGCGGGTTTCTGGACGCGAAGGGCGCGAAGGTTGCGCGAAGGACGCGAAAGAAGACAAAAAAGAAAAAACCAAAATTAATGAGATTTGAAAAAATATCCTAGGCCAACACCTTATGAATTATTTTTTTGTATTTTCTTTTTCGCGACCTTCGCG
>JANOSN010000095.1:0-5360 GCA_031415895.1 Polaromonas sp.
GTCTTTGCCTCTGTCGAGCACTTTGTCCAGCTCGGTGTTAATTACCTCATCGGCAAAGGCATCTTGCTTATGTACGCTTACCGCCGTAATTTTGTTCACCGCAGTGCGCCAGCCCAGCCGCGCTTTTTGACCGCCTAAAAAATCAATCGGTTTCTCAAAGAAACCATCGTCGTAGGTCTCTAGCAATGCGGGGAATGCATCCTGCGATTTAAAGGCACTCAGTTGCACCTCCCTGTTTAGGGTCATCATTTGAATAAACTCCCAAGCAAGAGCCTTGTTAGCAGTGGGCGCACTGCGCGGGATAGCAAAAAATGTGCCTCCATAAGCGGCGTAGGCTCCCTCTGGAAGTTGAGCCGCGCGCCATAAGCCTTTGGTGGACGGCGCAAGCCAATTGTTCAGGTGGCCCGCCAGCCAAGCCCCGGTCATTTGCGTAGCAATCGTGCCGCGCTTGAAGCCCTCGGCCCATTCGTTAGACCAAGCACCCACTTTAGCGTCGAGTTTTTGTTGGCGCACTTTGCGCGCCAGCTCAAAGGCGCGCACGAAGCGCGGTGAAGTGACCAGCACTTTGGATTGGCTGTCGAAATACAAGCCCTCGCCGGGCTGGATACCAGCGCGAATGACTATATCTTTCATGTCGCGCGCATGCGCCATCAGGTAGGCTCCAGTAGCCAGCTTGATCTTCGCACCGGTGGCCACATAGCTGTCCCAAGAATGGGTGAGCTCGGCGGGGTTGACTCCCGATTTCTCCAAAATATCTGTGCGGTACAACAGCGTGCCCGGGCCCACATCTGCTGGTGCTGCCACAACGGCGCCTTTGCGGTTGGTAGCCTGCTGAAATGCGTAAGGCACGTAACGGCTTTGAAATTGCTTGATGTTGTAAGGCGCCCGCGCCAAATCATCCAAACCACCACCTTGGGCAAACCTGCCCACATAGCCCACTTCTAGCGCCATCACGTCTGGCAGGTAAAAGGTGGTGGACAACGAGGTAGTCATCGCCGTGTGATGGTCATTAAATTGTCGACTTACTACCTTGATATCGACGTTGGGGTGTAAACGCTTCCATTGCGGAATAGCTGATCGCACAATGTCATCGACCGCCGGAAAGGCCGCAATCACCAGCGTTTGTTGCGCCTGAGCAAGACTCACCCAAAACGACAACAGACACATGCCTGCTAGCCTGTGCCTTGGTTTGATGGAGTATTTAAATTGGAGCATTTAAATTTTGGGTATTTATTTTTGAAAGCGCTTTCATTCAATTATAAAACGCTGCAATTACCTGTCAACCAAGGGATATCCCGCAATGCCTAGCTATGAGCACCCAAAGTGCAGTCTTGGTATAGAGGTTCGATGTCCAGTGCAGCAAAAGAATAGCTGGCTACGGGTGGGCACTGTAAGAATACATATACCCATCACGACTGTGGCGTATACGTTTTATGTTTGCACCACCTCCATTGCCCGTACCTGTTAATGCTGTATCTCAGGCCGCTCGCCTGCAGCATATGGCCGCACGCATGCAACGCACAGGCCAGTGGGGTGACGGCCAGGTAGCGGGTAGGCGCTGGACTATGGGCTGCGTGTCGCTAGAAATTACCCAGCGCTGCAACTTAGACTGCAGCTTGTGCTATTTGTCTGACAGCGCAGAGGCGGTACGCGACATACCGCTGGCCGAGCTATACCGCCGCATTGACGAGATAGCACTGCGCTACGGCCCCAACACTGATGTACAAATTTCGGGCGGCGACCCTACCCTGCGCGACAAAGACGAGCTATCGTTGATCGTGCGCTATGTGCGCGCACGCGGCCTGCGCGCATCGCTGTTTACCAACGGCATTTTGTTGCACCGTGCATGGCTAGAGCGCTTGGCCAGCGACGGCTTAAACGATGTGGCGTTTCATGTAGACATGACGCAAGAGCGCAAAGGCTATGCGACCGAAGCCGACATGAACAACCTGCGCCTGAAATATATTGCCATGGCGCGTGGCCTGCCACTGTCGGTGATTTTTAACACCACCGTATTTGCAGGCAATATGCATGAGGTGCCCATGCTGACAGACTTTTTTGTGCAGCATAACGACGTAGTGCGCTTTGCGTCGTTTCAGCTAGGGGCCGACACTGGGCGCGGCACCGTGCCGGGGCGTGATGTATCAGGCGGTGTCGCATCAGCCTCGCCCATAGCCATCAACCAATCCAACGTGCGTACCGCCATAGCCCAGGGCGCAGGCATAGCGTTAAATTTTGACGCGCTAGAGGGCGGCCACCGCAGTTGCAACCGCTATGCCATGCTGTTTAGCATCGGCCAGCAGAGATTTGACGCTCTACAAGACAGCGCATTTGTAGCCAGCGTGATGCGCGACACTGCCGACATCACGCTGCCACGTGACCAAGGCTTGCGCAGTGTGTGGGCCGTGGCAGTGGCCATCTTGCGCAAGCGGCATCTGGCCAGCGGCTTTATACGCCACACCGCGCGCATGCTGTGGCAGGCACGTAGCCAATGGTTTAGCGCAGGCCGCTTTGTGCCGCCGATACGCAAAATTTCGTTTTTCATCCACAATTTTATGGATGCCTGCGACCTAGACCCCGAGCGTATTGACGCTTGCGTGTTCATGGCTGCCACAGCCGAAGGCCCTATGTCAATGTGCGCCTATAACGCTGAACGCGAGCGTATTTTGCTAAAACCTATTGTGCTGTCCAGCGGTGAGACCTGGCAGCCCTTGGCCGTGTCGCCCGATGCCAATGGCGAGATTCGCATTCCCCTGAAATGGCTCAAAGGCAAACCGCGTGAGCTTGCTCTTGGTCAGCGCAGGCCAGCGCACCCACACACCAGCAAACCTCAAAAGATAATCCCATGAATTTTTTAACACGTGCTTTACTAATCCTCTGCACTGCTTTGCTCGGGGCATGCAGTACGGTCGTAAAAGTTAGCCAGCCCGATGCGCCTTTGGTGCCGCTAGCACTAGCGCAGCAGGGCTACGCAGCAGTGTTGCTCAAGCACGTTAACGACCAAGGTGAAGTAGATTTTTCAGCGCTGCGCGATGACAAAAGCGCCAGCGGTTTGCCCAGCCTAGAAGCGTATGTGCAAGCCATAGCCGCCACGCCGCTGCAAGCCGCGCCCAGTGCCGATGCGCGCCTAGCCCACATGATCAACGCCTACAACGCGCTGTCAATGTACAACGTGATTGCCTCCGGCATTCCAACAAGCCATGCAGGGTTTTCTAAAGTCACCTTCTTTTTGCTGCGCAAATTTGATGTTGGCGGCACGGCAATATCGCTATTTGCTTTTGAAAACGACATCATCCGCAAGCTTAACGATCCGCGCGTCCACTTTGCGCTTAACTGCTCTGCCGTATCGTGCCCCGTGCTGCCGCGCACGCTGTTTACCGCTGCGCAGCTCAACGCCGAGCTAGACCGCGAAACCCGCGCCTTCTTTGCCCGCCCAGAAAACCTGCGCATCGACCACACCCAGCGCACCGTGTATTTCAACGAAATTTTAAAGTTCTACACCGAAGACTTCACCCCCACCCATGCGCCCAGTCTGATAGCCTATGCCCAGCGCTACAGCAGTCAAACCCTAGCGGCAGACTATCAAGTGGCTTTTACGCCCTATGACTGGTCAGTGGCTAACAGCCGCAGAAAGCGCTGAGTTGGATGGCGTAAGTGCTTGCAATGCTAATGGTGGCACGCCAAGAAAAAAGCCCTCACACATGCGCGTAAGGGCTTGATTTCATTGGTGTTTTTGGCTCCTCGACCTGGGCTCGAACCAGGGACCTACGGATTAACAGTCCGGCGCTCTACCAACTGAGCTATCGAGGAATATAGCCTCAGATTATAGCCCGAAATTTAGTGGTTTTAAGCTGGTGCTACAGGCTCACGGTCAAACCTAAGCGGGCGGTGCGGGGCTGCTGTGGGAACAGGTAGACATGGCCGAACTGGGTGGGTGATTCTTTGAAAAACTGGCGGTTTAGCAGGTTATCAATGCCAAAATTCCAGGTTAACTGCGTGCCTGCGGCACGGTGGGTGTAGGCCAGGCTTGCGTCTACACGCGTCCATGCAGGCAGGGTAACGCTGCCGTCGGGCAGCACGCGGCGTGTGCCCTGGTGCGACAGGGCCGCGTTGGCCGACAGACCGGGCAATGCGGCAAAACTGTAGGCTGAGTTCAGTCGGGCGATGGCGTTGGGCACGTTGGTGGGCTGCTCGTTGTTCAGTGCGGTGTTGACGGTGGCGTCTTGCTGGCGGGCACGAATGATGGATGCTGAGCCGCCTAACTGCCATGCGCCTAGCTGGGTTTGCGCGCTGGCTTCTAGCCCACTGTGGCGTTGCTGGCCGTCAAAGCTCACGCTGGTGCCGATGTCGTTAACTAGCGGGCGGGTGATGTTGAACCACGCCAGGCTCCACTGGGTATTACCTTCTACAGATTTAACGCCCAGCTCGGTTTGGCGGCTGCGCAGTGTCGCCAAGGGCTGGCCTGCTTGTGCTCCGTAGGTGGGCAGGTTGGGCACTACGCGTGACTCGACACCGTGGCCGTGGCTGGCGTACACCATTGTGGCGGGGTTTAGCTGGTAGCCCACAGCGACCCATGGGGTGTTGATGCTTTGGCTGTAGCTGGTTTGCACGTTCACGTTGCTGGCTGCGCGGCTAATCTGCGTGTGGCGCAAGCCTAGCCACGTGGTCCACTGGCTGCCCCAGGTTATGACATCTGACACGGACAGTTCGGTGGATGTGTTGTCGCGCTGGGTGTAGGGCGATGTGGGCGACGGGTCAGCTGGCAGTGAACTGGGGGCTAACACATTGAGCGTGCCAACGGGGTTGTAAGCACCGGTGTTGCCACGCTCACGGTAGTTGCTGCGCAGCAGGGCCAGCGTTAGGTCGTGCTGTGCAGTGCCAGTGGCAAACTTGCCTTTCAGTTGCAGTTGCACAGCGTTGCTGCGGCGGCGCTCGCCATCGCTGCGGTAGTCGTACAGGTCGGCATCGCCGTTGGGGCAGTAGGTGTTGGCAAAATAATTGCTGCTAGCCGCTTCAAAGCAGCCAAACGGAAACGCAGCGCGGTCATCAGACTTTAGCTGCTGGCTAACCCAGTGCGCGGCCCATCGCCATTGGCTGTTGATGGTCTGCTCGAACCGCAGCGACGCAGTGGTGCCCTGCAGATCTACAGGCAAGCTCCATGGCTGGTTATTGATGTTGATGAGGGCATGGGCTGCGGGCAGTGTGTTGCCCAGCAAGCTCAAACCCGGTACGCTGGGCTGGCTGCGCTGGGAATACTCTACTTCAGCTTCTAGCAGGCTGTCTTTGCCAATGCGCCAGTCCATGGCTAGTGCAGCCAGTTGGCTACTACCTTGGGTGTTGGGTGCGGGGGTGTTCAGCTT
>JANOSN010000096.1:0-8874 GCA_031415895.1 Polaromonas sp.
GGCCAATAAAGAGCTGATTCGCAACCTTGCCCACGAGATCAAAAACCCACTAGGCGGTATACGCGGCGCGGCGCAGCTGCTGCAGCTAGAGTTGCCCAACAAAGAGTTGACCGAATACACGCAAGTCATCATTCATGAGGCCGACCGCCTGCAAACCTTGGTGGATCGTTTGCTGGCCCCGCACCGCAAACCGCATGTGGTGGACGATGTCAATATTCACGAGGTGTGCGAGCGCGTGAGATCGCTGATTGTGGCCGAGTTTCAGGCGGGACCAAGGGGCGTGGCAAACAGCGGCTTGCGCGTGGTGCGCGACTATGACACCTCTATCCCAGATTTTCGCGGCGACAAAGAGCAGTTGATTCAGGTGGTACTTAATATTGCTCACAACGCTGCCCAAGTGCTGGGTGAGCGCATGCTAGAGGGCGACGCCATGATCACGTTTAAAACCCGCATTGCTCGGCAAGTCACCTTAGGTAAGCGGCGCTATAGATTGGCACTGGAATTGCATATCATTGACAACGGGCCGGGTATACCGGATGACATCAAAGACCGCATTTTCTACCCATTAGTCTCGGGCAGAGAAGGTGGCTCTGGTTTAGGGCTGACATTGGCGCAAACCTACGTGCAGCAACATGACGGATTGATTGAGTGCGAAAGCCAGCCCGGACGGACAGAGTTTAAAATTTTGATTCCATTGCCGTAAACCGCAGGCCACAAGTGTGCGGTCTGCGTCAGACACAGGGATAACTAAAGAGGTCAACACCCATGAAACCCATTTGGATCGTAGATGACGACCAGTCGATACGCTTTGTCTTGGAAAAAGCTCTGCTACGCGAAGACCTGCCCACCCGCAGCTTTACCAACCCACGCGACCTGTTGACCGCCTTGGGCAACACCAGCGAGCATGATGCAGATAATTTGCCACCACAAGTTTTAGTCAGTGACATTCGCATGCCCGGCGGCTCGGGGCTTGACCTTTTAACCAAGGTCAAAGAAAAGCACCCCGGCTTGCCCATCATCATCATGACCGCGTTCAGCGACCTGGACAGCGCCGTGAACGCTTTTCAGCGCGGTGCATTTGAATATTTACCCAAGCCGTTTGACATTGCCAAAGCAGTCGAGCTGATACGCCGCGCTGTAGAAGAAAGCCAGCGCGAAGACGTAGCGGTAGAGGCGATCAGCGCCACGCCTGAAATGCTGGGCCAAGCCCCGGCCATGCAAGACGTGTTCCGCGCTATTGGTCGCTTAAGTCAAAGTAATGTCACTGTAATGATCACGGGCGAGTCAGGCAGCGGTAAAGAGTTGGTAGCCAAAGCGTTGCACAAGCACTCGTCTCGGGCTAATGGGCCGTTTGTTGCTATCAATACCGCAGCTATACCTAAAGATTTGCTAGAAAGCGAATTGTTTGGCCATGAGCGCGGCGCATTTACTGGCGCGCAAACCATGCGCCGTGGCCGCTTTGAACAAGCCGATGCAGGCACGCTGTTTTTAGACGAAATTGGCGACATGCCGTTTGACTTGCAAACCCGCCTGCTGCGTGTGCTAAGCGATGGTAGCTTTTACCGCGTAGGAGGCCACACGGCAGTCAAAGCCAGCGTGCGTGTGATTGCCGCTACGCACCAAGATTTAGAGAAGAAGGTGCAAGACGGCAGCTTCAGAGAAGACTTGTTCCACCGCCTTAACGTCATCCGCCTGCGCCTGCCCTCTCTGCGTGAGCGGCGCGAGGACATTCCAGCGCTGACCAAACACTTTTTGCAGCAATCAGCCAAACAACTGGGTGGCGAAGCTAAACGTATATCACCAGCCGCTTTAGATCGCTTATCGCAGTTTGCTTTTCCTGGCAATGTACGCCAACTAGAAAACGTATGCCACTGGCTTACCGTGATGGCACCGTCGCAAGTGATTGACGTAAAAGATCTACCCCCCGAAGTGTTGGACATCCCGTTAGCCCAACTGCACTCTAGTAGCCACAATACAGGTCGCCCTGCCCAGCAGCCTGTAGCCAGTGGGGTGGCTGCTCAGTTGGTAGGCAGTCAGCATGGCACTGCCAATGCCAATGCCAGTGCCAGTGCCAATGCCAATGCCAATGCCGATACAAACACCGACACAGATCAGGCTTTTAATGCCGTGCCTGGGGTTGCTGCTGATGTAGATTCCACCACGGTCAGTGCAGGGCAAACCAACCCGGCATCGTATGCCCATGCTTTTAGTTGGGAGTCTGCACTGAACGCCGAGGCATTAACCCTGTTGGCGCACGACAAGGGTGATGTATGGGACTTGCTTTTGCAGCGCTTTGAGCGCCAGCTCATCACCGCAGCCTTGTCCACCACCCGGGGCCGCCGAATAGAGGCTGCCGTCAAGCTAGGCATCGGCCGCAACACGATTACGCGCAAGATTGCAGAGCTGGGGATGCAATAGCGCTTGAATAAAGTAGTGGCTAAACTTTTAAATTGACTGCTGGCTCGGATCTAACTGGCTCTGGGTCAGCCACCACGCGTGCAGGCTGCGCCTGTGCGTAGGCCTGCGAGTAGTCTGGGTCAAGCAAAATACACAGTGCAGCTATCGCGTCGGCCCAAGGGTTGGGCAAGCCAAAGGGTGTTTGCGCTGCCTCGCGTGCGCTGTGCACTATGGCTAGCATATCTTTGCGGGTGGTGCGTTGCATTGACCAATTAGGGTAGGTGCGCTGCTCTTGAAAATCGCGGTGCAGCAGCTCAACAATGCAGTAATGGCGCGTATCTTTTAGCAGTTTGTCCCACAGGCCGCGCACTACATCGCGCCGGCCTTCTATCCACTGCACCACCATGCCGTTGTCGATCATCATCAAGCCTGTTAGGCCATTGTGTGCGTTGGCCTCTTGAGCATGCGCCACAAGTGCGTCCATCTCAGGCAGGGTCATGGATTGCTTGAGTAAGCTGCAGTAGGCTAGCTGGTAGTAGCCAGGCTCGAGCATGGGCTGATCAGGTTCTATGGTCTGCATGTTAGTGCTCTCACGTTAAGCGTTTTGCCAGTCGGTCAGCTTGCCCATGGCGTTGCGCGGCAGGGCGCTGCCGTAGTGAATGCTGTTAGGTGCCGCGTACCAAGGTAGGGTGTCAGCCATCCACAGCTCGAACGCGTTGCGCTGTGTGGCGTCGTTAGTCAAATGGCTGCCTGGCTGCAACACAACAAAGGCTTTTAGCCTAGGTTGCGCTAGCGTGGCGTCTAGCCGCACGCTGGCTTCTTTCACGGCGCTGTGCAATTGCAGTTGGGCTATTACCCAGGCTGGCGATACGTTGTGCCCACCCACTTGCACGCTCTCGTCGCTGCGGCGCAGCAAGTTAAAGGTGGTAGCGGTTTGCCATTGCAGCTCGTCTTGCACGGCCATAGGCTGCGGCTGACCATTAGCAATATGCTGTACTTGCAGGTCAATGCCGCCTTGCGTGTTACGCACGCGGCCAGCGGTCAAAGTGTAGGGGCCGCTAGAGGTGCTGCGGTAAGCCAAGCCTGCAGTTTCTGTTGAGCCATAAATCTGCAGCAAACGTGCCAGCGGCGCAGTAGGTGATGCGGTAACCGACGTAGTAGCCGACGTGGCAATCGACGTAGTAACCAACGCAGTAAGTGCATCGTGCACCTGCGCAGGCATGGGCGCGGTAGACGACACACCTTGCACGCCAGCAGGCCAGGTGCGTTGCCCCGTTGCCAACCAAGCCCATTGGTCTGGCACGGCCACCACCAAATCGCCGGGCAACAAAGCGGGCAGATTGTCTAAATCGCCATCGACAGTTGGCACGCCTAAAGCCAGTGGTACTAAAACGCCCCAAATAAAACCATAAATATGGTGCGTAGGGCACAGCACTACAACGCGGGTGATGGGTTGCGCTGCGTTGTCTGCATCGCTGGGCTGGGCAGCTTGCAGCATATGCGCCCAGCCGTGCGCCTCGTGGGCCAAAATATCTTCGCGGTGGCGTACGTGCTTACGCGCGCCTGTGCTGCCTGATGTGGCAAAGGTAAATTGCTTGGCGCCCGCCTCTCGCGCGCGGCGCATCACCACAGCCCAGTCGGCTACGTTGCGCTTGGCTAAAAACAGGTCTTCAAAGCCTGCGTCATAGGCGTTGCACCACACGGCAGCAGCCGTGGCCAGCTGCATGCGCGCTAGCGAGTCAAGGTCTAGGCCCTCGCTAGCCCAGTTGATTGGCGTGGCGCTGGCAGTGCGTACCCCCAGCCGTGCGTGTGCCCCTGGCATGGCCACTATCTCGCTGTGGGCCAGATCGCGGCAAACTCTTAGCAGGTCGTGGTCGGCTAAGTGCAGGGCAGTCACAGGGTGCTCAATATTAAAACTTCAAAATATCTACTATGCGCGGATTGCCAGCTGGTGCACTGCTGGCCGGGGCAGCAGCAGGCGCGGGCGCATAGACAGGTGCTGGTGCGGGCGCATAGACAGGCGCAGGGGCATAGGCAGGCGCAGGCGCGGGTGCGTAGACAGGTGCTGGTGCGACTGGCCGGTTTTGCAGGCTGTTGACTACGCCTTGGGCTGCAGCTTCTACGCTGGTAGGCGTGCCTTGGTTCATCATGGCGACCACAGCGGCCACGATGTCTTGAATCGAAGGCGCTGCAGCAGCTGGTGCTGCAGGCGCCATGCCAAACGCACCTTCTAAGGCCACAGGGCGGGTAGCAGGCGTGTCGTCCACATAGCCCGCCGGAATCATCGGGTCAGCCGACATGGGCAAGGCATCCATCACCAGTGGCGTACTTGAACGTTTCACCAAAACCATCACGTTTTTACGGCCCAAATGGTCAGGCACGGTTACCATGTGCACTTTTACTTTGGTGGCTATTTCACCGTGGTCAAAAGTGTAGTCAAACACGGCGTTGATAAAGCCCTTTTTCACGCCTTCTACAAAGCGGCCATAAAAAGCTGCGGTCTTGGTGCACAGGGCGACTTCGTCAAAAAAGTTTTTGCCAATAGCCCAGGCCGGGCTTACGCCAGTTAAGTCGCCCTCGGCCATGTTGTATTCCAAAACTTTGCCGGTCATGTCCAGCTTAACCAAGCCAAAAGGCAAGTTATCTTTGATAGAGTCTGGAATGCGCGGTAACAGCTCAGCGAGGTTAACGCCTTCAAAGCTAATATGTTCCATGGAAAATTGCCTACTTTAAAAGTTTCTAGGTGGAGGCGGTATAGCCTGCGAACAATTGCAAAAAATCAAATACAAAAATTTAATACTGCGGCACTGGCGGCATCATGCGGCGTACCAAAATCCACACGTGGGGTGATGCCAGCTGCACGCGTGGCTTGGTGATGCGCACCATCATCGGTGTTTCAGGCATTTCGTGGAAGTACACAAACGGAAATATTTGGTCAAAATTCATGGCTTTTAAAGCGCCTTTGTAGCGGCCCTGAAACTGCTCACTTACGCCGCACACTGCCAGCTCTAAAAAGAAACCTGCGCCCATCACTTGGCGCGGGTCGCGGTTAGTCAGCTCGCCTTCGGTGCGGTTGTATTTGATAATTTTGGCTTTATCGTTAAGTAGCACGGCACCAATGGGTATGTCATCAAACTCTGCCTGGGGCATGCGGTCTAGGGTGTCCATCACATCGCGGCCGCCGAAATGGAAAAACTGTTGGTACTTTTGTAATAGCTCTGACGACACTTTAGACCTCTTTGATTACCTAACGCTAAATACGATTTTTTCAGCCTGCGTAGACTACTAAACATAGTAATCACTACTCACGACATCTACGTATTTACCTGCATTTGCGAAGGGCATATTTTAGCGAATGTGAGCATTTGTATCATTTTTTTTACGCTGTTAGTGTTGTTTGATAGACACGCGGCTTGTTAGGTTGAACGAACGGTTATTGCATTGCTGCAAATTGCGACTAACTTTTTGGTCAAGATACACTTACATCATGGCCCATATTTACATTTACTCCGCTAGTACCGCAGTGCGCGACAAAGCTTCTTTTAAACGTGGTGTAAAGCGCTTGCAAGTTTTAGGCCACGAGGTAGAGGTCGACTCTAGCGCGCTGGCATCGTACACCCGCTTTGCAGGTGACGACGACACGCGCATTGCCGCTGTGCACCGCGCTGCAGCCAGCGGGGCTGACATTGCCATCATTGCGCGCGGCGGCTATGGGCTAACGCGCATCTTGCCCGCACTTAGCTACAAAGCGATCGCCAAGTCGATTGAACGCGGCACGCAGTGGGTGGGCTACAGCGACTTTGGTGCGCTGCAAGCGGCGTTGCACGTAAAAACTGGCGCCAGCACTTGGTGCGGCCCCGACGTAGCCGGTGACTTTGGCAGCGGCTTGGCAGGCAGCGCAGGTGCCAGCACGCCGCCTGACGACATTATGGAAGCCTGCTTTGACGACCTTGCGCAAGGCATAGGCGAGGGTGCTGGCTGGCGTATGCCTGTACCTGCAAAAAATAATATCAAAGCCAAAGCTACAACTAAAAATGCTACTAAATCAATAGCTACAAACGTAATGAATGCTTGGACTACCCCCGATATTCATATCAAAAATGCCACTTTATGGGGTGGTAATTTGTGCGTGCTGACCGCGCTGCTGGGTACGCCGTATTTTCCGCAAATCGACAAAGGCGTGGTGTTTTTTGAAGATGTAGGTGAGCACCCTTACCGTGTTGAACGCAACCTCACTACCTGGTTGATGGCAGGTATTTTGCAGCGCCAAAAAGCCATCGTCTTGGGCCAATTTACCGCCTACAAACTGGTCGCCAGCTACGAAAAAGGCTACAAAATGCAAACCGTGATCGACTGGCTGCGCACGCAAACCAAGGTGCCTGTGCTCACTGACTTACCGTTTGGCCACGTGCCCACCAAGGTGTGCCTGCCCTTTGGTAAAAAAATCAGCCTGAGCACCGAAGGGCGCGATGCGCTGATGTTTTGGGGTGACTAAGCCTGCACAGTTTTTCAATTTTTAGTTTTTAATTTTCAAAGGTTTAACCCCGTTCAGACACCCGGCACGTTTCACGTTCTGTATTTGATAATTAACTACAGGACACTTTTTATGCCGATGCCTTGCCTTTTTCAAAAAACTTTCATCGCCGCTGTGTGCAGCTTATCGCTGCTAGCGTGCGGACAAAAAAACCAAGCTGCCGAGGCGGCATCCGCTGCGGCCCCCGCGCCAATCAGCCCGCAGGCTAAAAAAGACACTGGCGACTCATTGTCAAAAATGATGGCCGATGTGACCACAGAGACCAGCAATCTTGTTCAAACTGACAAAGAAGCAGCAGGTGGCTTGCCCGCCGCCGCACTGGCCGCAGGCCAAGGTGCCAGTGCCAGCGACGCTGCACTTAAAGGCCGCAAACTGGTGCTGACCGCCAGCGCCCGATTTAGCGTAAAAAACACCTACCAATCAGCCCTAGCTATTGAAGACGCCGTAGTGGCTCACAACGGTTATGTAGTGGCAAACGATATCGACTCGAATGTGCTGCAGCAAAGCCAGCAGAGTGTTGACGACGGCCAACTGGTGCGCACATTGCAAGTGATCGTGTCAGGCAAGCTAGTGTTGCGCGTGCCCAGCGCGCAAACGCAAGCTTTTTTGCGCGCTATTGCCAGTCAAATTGAGGCACTAGACCAACGCAACTTTGCCGCCAGCGACGTGCAGTTTCATATGTTGCGCGCCCAGCTAGAGGCCGCTCGCAATCAGGAAAGCCAAGCAGACCTTGGCCAGCTATCTCAACAAAAAGGCACTGTGGGCGACAAAACCCAAGCTGCACAGGTGCGCCTCCAAGCCAAAGCCGCCCGCGACGAAGCCCGCATTACCGGTAGCCAGCTGGCCGACCAAGTGGCCTACAGCAGCATTACTTTGTACCTGCACCAAAGCCCGCAGGTACGCACCACGCAAGAGGTCGATTTTGAAGCCGCTGTGGCCCAGCACCGCCCCAGTTTTATCACCAACATGCAACGCGCTTTGGTGGGCGGCTGGCGTGGCCTGCTTAACGCGCTAGTGGTAGCGGCGGCCCTGTGGCCCCTGTGGGTGCTGCTGGCGGGCGCGGCTGGCTGCGTGGTGGCATACCGGTCACGCAGGCAGAAAAAGTCTGCAGTTCTTTAAAGCTAATGAGCCGCAGCAACCAAGATGTCATCAAACACAGCATCATTTGATGCTGTAAAATGTGCTGAGCCTTGATTTTGGAGCTTTGTATGCGCACTACGATTACCTTGGACGATGACTTGTTAGCTACCGCCATTCGGCTCACTGGCATTACCGATCGCACGCCGTTGATCCGCGAAAGCCTTAAAGCCATCATCGCGCGCGAGGCCTCGCGCAGGTTAGCGCTGCTGGGTGGCAGCATGCCTGACATAGAGTTAACTCCGCGAAGACGGCCTGATTTAGAGCCAGAGCCAGCATCCAAGCCAGATGTGGCCGCCTCTGGCGCAGCAGCTTTGAGCCCTGCAGATACTTCTGCTCAAGCCAATCGCCGCAAAAAATCATCCTAAGTTGCTTGATATGGTTCTGGTAGATTCTTCGGTATGGATTTCTTATCTTAAATCTGGTGACGCGCAACTGGCTTTATTGCTCAGCACGCAGCGGGCTGTAACGCACGAGATGGTGATGGGCGAGGTGTCCATGGGCAGCACAGAGCAGCGCGCATTAGCGTTGCAAATGCTGCCGTTACTGCCTGCGCTGGCACCTGCCTCGCATGATGAGGTGATGCATCTGGTGGCGCAGCAAAAGCTGTACGCAAGGGGTATTGGCTACGTTGATGTGCATTTGCTGGCTGCAGCGCTGCTTCAAAGCGACACACAAGTTTGGACACGTGACAAGTGCTTGCACGCTGCGGCCGTGCAACTTGGCGTAGCCTATGGCGAGCAGTTGCCCTAAGCTGGCCTACGCAACATCTATGAGCTTTTTCGCCATCCAAGTCTTCAACGGCC
>JANOSN010000097.1:0-4805 GCA_031415895.1 Polaromonas sp.
GCCCGCCACGCCGAGCGCCCGTACACGATGGACTACATCAACGAGTGCTTTACCGATTTTGTCGAAATGCACGGCGACCGCCATTTTGCCGATGACCAATCCATTGTGGGCGGCATAGCCCGCTTTAACGGCAGCGCCTGCATGGTGCTAGGCCACCAAAAAGGCCGTGACACCAAAGAGCGTGCACTGCGTAACTTTGGCATGGCCCGGCCGGAAGGCTACCGCAAAGCACTGCGCTTGATGAAGACGGCTGAAAAATTCCACCTGCCTGTATTTACCTTTGTCGACACACCGGGCGCCTTCCCCGGCATGGACGCTGAAGAGCGTGGCCAGTCTGAGGCCATTGGCCGCAATATTTTTGAGATGGCGCAGCTTGAGGTGCCCATCATTACCACCATCATTGGCGAGGGCGGCTCGGGCGGCGCGCTGGCCATTAGCGTGGCAGACCAAGTGCTGATGCTGCAATATTCGATCTACAGCGTGATCAGCCCCGAGGGCTGCGCCAGTATTTTGTGGAAAACCTCTGACCGGGCGCAAGACGCTGCTGAGCAGTTAGGTATTACCGCGCACCGCTTAAAAGCGTTAGGTTTAATCGACAAAATCATCGCCGAGCCTGTGGGCGGCGCACACCGCGACCATAAGCAAATGGCGGCGTTTTTAAAGCGCGGTTTAAACGATGCTTATCGCCAAGTGAGCGACCTGAAAGTGAAAGAGCTGCTAGACAAGCGCTACGACAAGCTGCAAAGTTTTGGCCGATATACCGACACTAAGGCGGATAGTAAGTAAGCCACAGCGCCTGAGATATTGCCTGAGATATTGCTTGAGATATGGCCTAGGACACGTAGCGTTTTTGCACCTTGGCACATATCTGGCTCCACGCAGGTTGCTGCCGCTCAGCTGGGCTTAAGGCAAATTTGCGGTCAATATTTAACGCCGCTTCAAAAGATTTCTCGCACATGGCGGTGCGTGCCGTTACGCAATATACGAAAGCTTGCGTTTTGTGGCCCTTCAAAAGATCAGGCGTGTTGGTCAAACCCAACTTAAAGCTCTCCATCAATCTGCGCTCGGCCACGCCGTAATCGCCCAAATTGAACGCTGCTATGCCTTGGCCTAGTGCGGCGGCCCCTGCCGATGGGCGCTCGGGCACGGGCGTGCTGGTGGTTGCGCTGTTGTTAGGTTGAGTGTTGCCTTGCGCGCTGGGGCCGGGGCTACTGGGCCTGCTGCCTGCAGACCCGCCCACGGTGCTGCAGCCCGCTACCAGCAGCACCAGCGTGGTGAGGCCGATGAGCAGGCAGCATTCCAATATCCATTGTCGTTTCATTGCAGGCTAGCCCGGACATGGGCAATAGTAGTTAACACACGGACATTATTGGGAGTAAAGCAGAATGCGCTGTTAAAAACCGTAATGGTTTGTGGCGCTGGTGCGGCTGCAAATCGGCTTCAAAGGGTTGCCAGTTTGTACCGCAAGGGCAGGCACGCTATTCAAATTGCATAAAAATATCGCACAATAGACGCTGTAGAGAGAGTTTGAATACCAATCTCTCTTAGATTACATAGGACTTTATCATGGATATGGCCGAATTAACCAAACTTCCCCTTGCGCAACGCCTAGAGGCCATGGAGGTGCTTTGGGACTCGTTGACACATGACTCAGCCTACAACCCAAGCCCAGCTTGGCACGCCGACATATTGGCCGAGCGCGTCCTTGAAATTGAAGCCGGTAAAACTATGGCCTGGGACGAAGCCAAAGCCCTGATTTTTGCCAAAGCCGCACAGATCAAACAGACCCGATTGCATGCATAAAGTGCAGATTACTCCGTCGGCGGGCGATGACCTGCTGGAGGGTTTCTTTTTTTACGAGGCACGCGAAGCAGGCGTTGGGGATTATTTTCTGCAATGCCTGGCATCAGACATTGAATCGCTGGGACTGTACGGCGGTATTCATCCCAAGTCGCACCTAGGTTTGTACCGTACATCGTCCAAACGGTTTCCGTTTTCTATCTACTACCAATTTGATGGATTAACAGTATTCGTCGCCGCCATTCTGGACGCAAGGCGCAACCCTGAAACCATTCGCCGAGTGCTGGGCAACAGAAGAGGCGATTAGCTTGTCTGAGCTGGAATAACTATGAAAATAATAGTTGCTTGCGCCCTGCTGACAGGCACCACCATGGGTTTATTGCTTAAAAATGTTGATGCTGGCAATCTTGGGCAGGCAAGTATTGATGCAGATTTAAAGATGAAACCTAATTCTGAATTCCCCAACAACAAAAAAAACTCCACTGAGTTTTCACTCAGCGGAGTTGGTATTGGCGGGGGCCGTCAACTATTAACGATTGTCGTCATGCTCTCAAATATCTCTTGCACTTTCGGCCCGGCGTTTTAACCCCCATAAGTGACGCGCACTCGGACTTCACAGCTTTAAAGACGGTGAAAAGGTTTGTTTCCATAAGAATCTCCAAATTGATAGATAACGAAAAATTAACTAACACTAGAAGAGAAAACACCAGGCCGCTTACAAGATCTTCAATTGAGTTAACAGTAGACAATACTATTGTTAATTCCTAAAAAATTAATTGTATGCTAATTCTAAAAAATACTCGCTGCATTGGGTGTTGCAATGAAACATCTGAACAATCATCACACTATTGGCATGCAGTCATTTAATCTAATTGCACCCCTAGCCGTGGCCTACAGCGGCGGTGCAGACTCTACTGCGCTGCTGCTGCAGTGCGCGCGGCAATTTCCTAGTTCTCAGTTTCCCGGCCACGTGCAGGCTATCCACATCCACCACGGCTTGCAGACAGCGGCGGATGATTTTGCGGCGCACTGCACGGCGTTTTGTACGGCGCTAAATGTGCCCCTGCATGTTGTGCATGTCCACGCGCGCGGCGCTGCGGGCGACAGCCCCGAGGACGCAGCGCGCAAAGCGCGCTACAGCGCCTTGGTAGGCAAGGTTTTGGAGCTAAATCAGGCTGTAGTCCAAGTATCTATTAATCAAGCAGCTATAAAAACGATAGTAATTGCCCAGCACGCAGATGACCAAATTGAAACCCTGCTGCTAGCGCTCAGCAGGGGTGCGGGGCTGCCCGGCTTGTCGGCCATGCCTGCGCAATGGGTGCGCGACGGCATCACGCTAGCGCGCCCATGGCTGCATGTGCCTGCGCAAGAGATTCGCACGTGGCTGGTCGCACAGGGCCTGCAGGCGCGCCACCCCGGTAGCGCCAGTTTTGCAGGCAGCGTAGGGCAGGGCTGGATTGAAGACCCCACCAACAGTAACCCGCAGTTCACCCGCAACCGCATTCGCCATACCCTGCTGCCCGCACTGCAAACAGCGTTCCCGCAGTTTAGAGACACCTTTGCCCGCTCAGCACGCCATGCTGCGCAAGCCCAAGTATTACTTGCTCAGCTAGCTACAGAAGACATAGCAATCACCGGCAAACCTCCACGCATCACCGCGCTGCAATCGTTAAGCCCCGAGCGCCAAGCTAATGTGCTGCGCCATTGGCTCAAAACTACCCACATGGCGGCACCCAGCGCGGCGCAGCTGGACGAGCTGCAAAGCCAGATTGCGGCATGCACCCACCGTGGCAAACATATCCGCATCAAGGTGGCATCGGGCTATGTGGAGCGGGCCCTGGATGTGATTGAGTATTTACCCTTGGGTGGCAGCGCTGCACAGTTATAATCGTAGGCTTTGCCACACGCCTTGCTGGGGCGGCAAAAAAGTGTTGTCCAGCGTCTATTTCTCATAAAAATGGCTTTAATTGTTCATAAATACGGCGGCACGTCGATGGGTTCGCCAGAGCGCATTCAAAGTGTTGCCAAGCGCGTAGCCAAATGGGCTCGCGCTGGCCACCAAATGGTGGTGGTGCCCAGTGCCATGAGCGGCGAGACTAACCGTCTGCTGGCTTTGGCCAAAGCCTTGGCACCCGCTAAATCTACCGACGCTTACCACCGCGAGCTAGACGCACTGGCCGCCACTGGCGAACAAGCATCGTCTGCGCTGCTTGCCATTGCGCTGCAGGCTGAGGGTATGGAATCCGTCAGCTACGCAGGCTGGCAAGTGCCGATCAAGACCAATAGTGCATTCACCAAGGCCCGCATCGAGAGCATTGACGACCAAAAAGTCCGGGCTGATTTGGCCGCAGGCCGAGTGGTCATCGTCACTGGCTTTCAGGGCGTAGACCCGAATGGCAACATCACCACACTAGGCCGTGGCGGCTCAGACACCTCAGCCGTGGCTGTGGCCGCTGCCATGAAGGCGGCTGAATGCCTGATCTACACCGACGTAGACGGCGTGTACACCACCGACCCGCGCGTGGTGCCCGAGGCGCGCCGCCTGCAAACCGTAAGCTTTGAAGAGATGCTAGAAATGGCCTCGATGGGCAGCAAGGTTTTGCAAATCAGATCGGTCGAATTTGCAGGTAAATACAAAGTGCCCTTGCGTGTGCTAAGCAGCTTTACACCGTGGGACATCAACATTGACGAAGAGGCCAAGTCAGGCACTTTGATAACTTTTGAGGAAGACGAACAAATGGAACAAGCTATCGTATCGGGCATCGCCTTTAACCGCGACGAAGCCAAAATCTCTGTGCTGGGCGTGCCCGACACCCCAGGTATCGCTTATCAAATTCTCGGTCCTGTAGCCGACGCGAATATTGACGTCGACATCATCATTCAAAACGTGTCCAAAGACGGCAAAACCGACTTTAGCTTTACGGTGCACCGCAACGACTACGCTAAAACCATTGACCTGCTCAAAACCAGCGTGCTACCCAAACTGGGCGCGCAAGAGGTAGTGG
>JANOSN010000098.1:0-2922 GCA_031415895.1 Polaromonas sp.
TATTCTTTTTGTATTCTCTTTTTTGCGTCCTCTGCGAAACCTTCGCGCCCTCTGCGTTCAAAAAATCCCCTCTTTTCTTAAATCCTACAACCGAACAAATCTTTTCTCCTTCTCATAAGGAAACACATCATGCACATGACCCGCTGCGATGCGGTCTTTGTGGCTTTGCCAAAAGGCTGCATCTAGCAAATCCGCGTGATGATTCATAAACACATCGCGCACAGCTTGGTTGCCTAATAAAAAAGGCCCGAATGTTTCAGGAAATACATCGCGCGCCCCCACGTGGTACCACACCTCGCCGCTCATCTCTTCTTCTTCGGTGCGCGGTGTGGGCACTTTGCGGAAATTGCAATCGGTGATGTATTCGATCTCGTCGTAGTCGTAGAACACCACTTTACCGTGGCGCGTTACGCCAAAGTTTTTCCACAACATATCGCCCGGAAAGATATTCGCTCGCACCAGGTCTTTGATGGCGTTGCCATATTCGACTACTGCTTTTTCCATCTGCTCATGTGGCTTAGTGTTGTCCAGCCCTTGGTCAAAAGCTTCTTGCAAATAAATGTTCAGCGGGATCATGCGCCGCTCGATGTACAAGTGCTTGATGATGACTTCGACTTGTCCATCACCATCGCGGTCGCTAATTTCTAACTGGCTGGGTGCAAACTTTTGAATCTCTGCAATCAGCTCGTCATCAAAGCGCGCACGCGGAAATGCTACCTCGCTGTACTCCAGCGTGTCAGCCATGCGACCCACGCGGTCATGCTGTTTGACTAATTGGTATTTGCCTTTGATTTGCTCGCGCGAAGTGTCTTTAGGCGGTGGGTAAAAGTCTTTAATCACCTTAAACACATACGGAAAGCTGGGCAAATCAAACACAAGCATCACCATGCCTTTGATGCCCGGTGCAATGCGAAAATTGTCACTGCTGTGGCGTAGGTGGTACAAAAAGTCACGGTAAAACAAGGTTTTACCCTGCTTGGCTAAACCCAGTGCGTTATAAATTTCAGCGCGCGGTTTGCGCGGCATCATGCTGCGCAAAAACTGCACGTAGGCTGATGGCACCTCCATGTCGACCATGAAGTAAGCGCGTGCAAAGCTGAACAAAATCAGCAAATCTTCTTCGCCAAATAACGCAGCGTCAATCACCAATTTGTCGTTTTTGGTGTGCAAAATAGGCAGTGCAAAAGGCACTTCAACAAAGCCGTTGATGATTTTGCCAATCGCATACGCACCTTTGTTGCGGTAAAACAAACCGCTGAGCACCTGGATTTGAAAGTTTGCCCTCAGTTTGGTGTCTTGCAACCTTGCATCAATTGCAGCCAATACAAAACCGGCATCGCGTTCTAAATTTTCAAACGGTTTTTGTAGCCTGAAGTTGTCAATCGCCCGCACAATCATCTCGTGCATCGTTTCGCGCGTGGGGTAGTAGGCGCGGTAAGTTGGCGCGGCAGCGGGCTCTTCGTTTTCTATATATTCGGTGCTGACCGCAGGCCGCACAAAGATAAAGCTGTTGTGAAAATGCGTGCGGTGAAGAATCTTGGTGGTTACTGAATTAAAAAACGTCTCCGCCAGCTCGGGCTGATGGTGGTCGACCAACAGGCCAATATAGTGCAGCTTAATTTGTTGCCACACTTCCATCGGTTGTGCGCCCGCTTTAAATTCTTTTTCTAGCCGCATCACGCATTCTTTAACGCGCAAGTCATAAAACTCAATCCGCTCGCGCTGCGCCCGTTGTTGGCCGTGCCAGTCTGCGGTTTCAAAACGGTGTTTGGCACGCGCTGACTCAGTACGAAACAGCCGATAGTGGCGGTTAAAACCATCCATCATCGCTTTGGCAATGTCGTAGGCTAGCGTAGAGTCAAGGCGTTGGGGGAACATAATTACTACTGATTTGATAGCTAGTTGAGCAATAAATACATGGACTATTGGCGCTTCTTATCAAAAACTTCTGCTATAGCAGCGGTATATAAGTTTTCAACACCGTCAAATGTGCTGCCACCTACTTTCAGGTCTACCAGCAATCCATCGTGCACACCGTAGATCCAGCCGTGCACCATGATCTGGTGGCCACGATGCCACGCATCTTTCATCACGGTACTGTGACACACATTCATCACTTGCTCAATGACATTCAGCTCGCACAGCATGGCCAGCTGGTGCTGTTTAGGCGCCACTTCTAATCCAACTTTGTGTTTATCTCGCACATCCTGAATATGGCGAATCCAGTTATCAGCCAAGCCAATTCGTACATTTTGCAGTGCAGCCTGCACGCCACCGCAACCGTAATGCCCGCACACAATGACATGCTCCACCTTCAACATATCTACTGCGTACTGCACTGTAGACAAGGCGTTCAAGTCGGTGTGCACCATCACGTTGGCCACGTTACGGTGCACAAACACCTCGCCAGGCTCAAGCCCTGTAATTTGGTTAGCAGGCACACGCGAGTCGCTGCAGCCAATCCACATGTACTTGGGGTTTTGTTGCTGCGACAATCCGGTAAAAAACCCGGGCCGTTCGCGCACCATTTGCGCAGCCCAATCGCGGTTATGGCTTAGTAAGTGTTTAAGTGGCATGGTTCATTCTAATCAGTTGAGGACGAAAGCACGTCGATGGCAAACTTCTTGTCTTTGTCTTGTAGGGACCAGGCCGATGGCGTACTCAGCTCCGCGACTGTCCCCCGTGCTGCCTAAGGCAGACGACTCCTCCTTGATGCCGCTGCGCTAAGTACACCATCAGCCTGCTCTTGCCAGCTTGGCGGGTGTCTTACCGCCTACTATCGACCTCTGGCAGCGTTTGCCAACTGGGTGTGTCATCTTTCCGTCGTAGGCCACCCTCTTTGTTGCCCCGGCGCTGGGTGTGAACGGCGCAGCGGCATCAAGGAGGAGGCCGAAGGCCGGGGGACAGCCGCGTAGCTGTTCA
>JANOSN010000099.1:0-2893 GCA_031415895.1 Polaromonas sp.
CGCGGAAGTTTCCCCAGCGATATGTCCCGCCGCCCGCCACGGCTAAACAACGAAGAAATGCATTGCCAAGGGGGAGCTAAAAAGCCCCAGGAGGAAACTACAAAACGCTACAAATATAATAGCTTGTTAAGCAGTAAATACTTGGACTACAGGTCAAATTGGTGCGCATTCTTGCCCTTAAACTGGGCATAAAACGCTTTGATCTCCACCATGTCTTTGTCAATATCCCCACTGGGATAAAACAAAGGCCCCAGGCCAGCGCGTTTTTGTGCGTAGTCCATATAGGCCATCACGATAGGCACTTTGGCGCCCAGTGCAATGTAGTAAAAACCAGTTTTCCAGTAAGTGGCTTTGCTGCGTGTGCCCTCAGGCGGTACGATCAGCTGCACCATGCCGTCGGCTTTGACAATCGCCTGGGCAGACGCTGCTACCAAATTATTGGATTGCTCGCGGTTCACTGCAATGCCGCCCAGCCACTGCATGGTGTTGCTAAATGGCGGCTTGAAGATACTTTGCTTGCCCATCCAGTACACGTCCATGCGCAATACAAACGACACCATCAAGGTGTACGGCAAGTCCCAGTTACTGGTGTGCGGCGCGGCGATCAAAACGCACTTGCGAGCTTCGGGGGGCAGACTGCCTTCCACCTTCCAACCAGTAAGCTTTAAAAACGCAATAGAAAAACCGCGCAAAAGGGTGTTAACCACGGGCGTGGTGAAGATGGTGCGATGCATGGGCGAGAGTATCGCCGATTAACATGACGTTTACGGTGTATCAGCATCTAGCTGATGTGCACTCTGTGTGGCAAAAGTTAGGGCTACGGCTTAAGCTTTGCGCATCAGTTTGTCCAAACTACTATCCCACTTCGCACCGGGCAGCACAGTGGCCAGTGCAGAGTCGGGCAGTGCAAACGTGCCCCGCAGCACTTGCGCTAGCACTGCGCGGTAGTCGTGGTGGGCGGGCAGGTCGCGGTTTTCATTCAAGTTGCCGCGTGCCATGCCTGTCCACTGGCCGTGCCACTGGCCTCCTTGCACGCGGTTGCCTACCAGCCACATGGCATTGCCAAATCCATGGTCGGTGCCTTTGGTGCCGTTCTCTGCACTGGTGCGGCCAAACTCGCTCATCACCACAATGGTGTCATTGGGTTCGCTAAATTCTTGGCGCAGTTGCGCAATGCCTTTGGCTAAATTGCCCAGCCTATCGGCCAACTGGCCTGTGACGTTGCCTTGGTTGGCATGCGTGTCCCAGCCGCCTGCAGACAAAAAGCCTAGTGACAAAATGCGGTCATTGCGCATGAGCGTGCCCAAGTGCTGCGCGTCTAGCTGCAGGCCCACGGGGTCGGCTGCGCCGTTACTGGCAGCTTGCATTTGTGCATTTTGTGCAGCGGTGTTGGCAGGGGTGCCGTCTTTGTCTAGCTGGCGATCCACCATATTGGCTTGCTCGCGCACGGCCATGGCGCGGCGTGCGTCCAAGGCGTTTTTTTCAGTGCTCAGCTCTTTGGCGCTTTGCATGCGGCTGTCGGCACCTTGGCGAAATGCGGTGCTGATTTTGTCGTTGCCTGCGTACAAATCTAGCAACGCTTGGCGTGTGGTGGCATTGGCCAGCACGCCTATACGCTCGGCCGCTTGGCCTTGGGGGATGAGCTTGACCTTGGCATTGCCCGATAGGATGGCGGGGTTGGCCTCGCCCACGCCCAGCGCGCTCGGCGTTTTGTCTACCCCTAGCGCGGTGGGCGCTTTATTGAAGCCCGCTAGCGAATTGATCCAGCCTGATGCGCCGCTAGTCTTGCCGCTGTGACCAGTCTCCATTTGGTACTGCGCGTCAAAGTGCGACCGGTTGGGCGCTGGCATACCCGCTGCGGGCACAAAGCTGAGCACGCCTTGCTGCCACAGCGGCATCAGCACGGCCATGGACGGGTGCATGGCAAAGGTGTTGTCTAACTTGAGCGCGGTGTTGGCATTGCCGTCGGGTGCAGCAATCGCAATGGTGGGGCGTAGTTTGTAATAGTCAGCGTCGGCATAGGGCACAAAGGCGGATAAGCCGTCATACGCGCCACGCAAAAAGACTACGATCAAGCGGCCTTGGCCTGACTTGGCACCAGCGGGGGCGGCTTGCGCCCACACACGCGGAGCTGTGCTGAGTGCAAGGCCGGCACCGAAGGTGTGTAGCAACTGACGGCGTGAAAGGCTGTGGGATGTAGTAAGCGATGAAGGGTTGAACATGGGCTACTCCGTGAGGTCTAGTATGCTGCAGTGTCAGTGTTGCAATAGGTGAGTGCTTGGCGCGCGATCAGCACATCACTTGCTCATAAAGTCGGGGCTGGCTAACAGCAAGCCGGTGCGCACTGCCGGGGCTTCGCGGGCGATGCGGTCGCGGTGAGTGGCGCTTAAAAAGGGCTTGAGGTAGGCCGGCTCTGCCATGCGGCCGCCTAGTGTGACGGCAAAGTCTGCACGCCTTGTCAAAGCCTCGGGGGCTAACCATGTAGCAGCGTCGGTCTTGTAGCCATCGGGCGTCGGCCAAGCATGTAGCGGTTGGCCAGCTTGATTTAAAAAACCCAGCGCAAGCTGTATGTCGCGCGGGTCTTTCACGCCGCCTTGCGCGGTGAGCGCTGAGCAGGCGTAGTCAAACGGTGTTTTAAACAAGGTGTTATCGGCTTGCCAAAAATCTGGCGACGCGATGATGGCTTGCATCACCGCGCGTATGTCGCCCTGAGTGCCGGTAAATGTAGTGGCCAACTGGGCCTGCAGCGCTGAGCTAGGCTTGTCAGACACAAAGGCTTGGGCCAAACGCAGCGTGACGCGCTTAGCAGTAGCAGGGTGGCGTGCCAGCATGCGTATGGCGTCTTCACCCTCTTGCTTGCCATTGTTTTTAAACGTGGTGCCGAGCAGCACTT
>JANOSN010000100.1:0-16822 GCA_031415895.1 Polaromonas sp.
TTGATTTGCTAATGTCTGTGGATGTGTCTTTCTCTAAGGGTTGGGTAGGAGTTTTCTCTGTAAATTTCTCCACTAAACCCAGCAAACCACGTGGCGCAAAAATTACCACAGCCACAATAAACCCGCCCATCAGTAGTTGCCAATGCTTGGTGATGTCTTTAAACCAATGCAAAAACATCTCAAACGCAAACGCGCCCACAATGGCCCCTGCAAAATTACCCATGCCACCCAAAATCACCATCATGATGACGTGGGCGCTGTTATGAAAGCCCATCAGCTCTGGGTTGATATAGCCAGTCTGCACACCCCACAAATACCCCGCCACACCAGCCAGCGCGCCCGACAGCGTGAAAGCTGCCAGCTTGTAGATAAAGGTGTTGTAGCCCATGGCGCGCATGCGGTGCTCGTTAATGCGGATACCGCTCAGCGTGCGGCCAAACGGGCTGAACAGTACGCGGCGCAAGAAAAAATACACCAGCAGCATCAGCGCCAAAACCAAAAAATACAAGCTGCGTTTGTTGTCTAAATTAATCAGCTCAAAACTACCCAATGCTACGGTGGGCTTTAGGTTGATATACAGCCCGTCAGATCCGCCCAAAGCTTTGTTGTCAAAGAACAAATAAAATACCATCTGCGCAAACGCCATGGTCACCATGATGAAGTAAATGCCATGCGTGCGCACCACAAAAAAACCAATCAGAGCTGCGGCTAGCGCTGATGCACTGACGGCCAGCGGCAAAGTCCACCAAATGCTGGCAGCACTGTCGGCCGGTGATACAAAAGCCAGCACATAGCCCGCCAAGCCAAAGTAGGCCGCGTGGCCTAGCGACACCAGACCGGTCACGCCCTGCAGTACATCCAGGCTCATAGCAAAAATCGCCATGATCATCATGCGCGTGACCATGCCCATATAAAAATCACTGCCGACAAAAGGAAACACGGCCAGCGCGATAGCGCCCAAGCCCAGTGTGAACTGCAGGCTGCGCGGCAGGTGTTCAAGATTAGTGTGAGGACTGCTCATTGTTTAAACAAGCCTTCAGGCTTGAACAGCAGCACCAGCGCCATCAGCACATACACCAGCATGCTGGTCACTTGCGGAAACAGCACTTTGCCAAAGGTATCTACCTAGCCCACCAACAGCGCCGCAATCAGCGCACCACGCACCGACCCAATGCCGCCAATCACCACCACCACAAAGCACATGATCAGCACGCTGCTGCCCATGTTGGGGTACACCGATGAGATGGGCGCAGCAATCATGCCCGCGATGGCCGCTAAGGCCACGCCAAGCGCAAACACAATCATTTGAATTAATTTCACATTCACGCCCAGGGCCTGCGCCATCTCGCTGTTAAACGCGCCTGCACGAATCTTCATGCCCAGCTTGGTTTTAGAAATTAGCAAATACAAACCCAGCGCCAACAAGATGCACAGGCCACTCATAAACAATCTGTATACGGGGTAAGACAAATTGTCGGTCAACGGGATAGATGCAGACAGCGCATCAGGAATGTTGACACCGTGCACATCGTCGCCCCAGATAATCGAGCGGGTTTCTTCAAAGATATAAATCAGTCCAAACGTTAGCAGCACTTGGTCAAGGTGGCTACGCTGGTAAAAGTGGCGAAACAGCACCCACTCTAACGTCAAGCCAAACAGCACTGATAACAGCACACCCACTATGATGGCCAACGTAAAGCTGCCGAACAAACCCGCTAGTGACCACGCCATATACGCACCCAGCATATAAAAACTGCCGTGCGCTAAATTGACCACGCCCATGATGCCAAAAATCAACGTCAGCCCAGCAGCCAGCATGAATAGCAGCAGGCCGTATTGCACGCTGTTAAGCAGCTGAATGAGGATGTTGGCTAAATCCATGGGATTATTTTGGTTTGTCTAATTCGCGCAGTCTAAATCGTTGAATTTTCCCGGTGGCGGTTTTGGGTAGTTCGCTGATAAATTCAATGCTGCGAGGGTATTTATAGGCTGCTAAACGGTCTTTGACAAAGGCTTTGAGTGTAGCCTCATCAACTTGCTGGCCATTTTTAAGCACTACAAAGGCTTTGGTTTTGGTCAACCCCTCAGCATCTTCTTTGCCAATCACTGCGCACTCTAGAACAGCAGGGTGCTGTATTAAGGTAGCCTCTACTTCAAAGGGCGATACATAAACACCGCTGACTTTGAGCATATCGTCGCTGCGGCCGCTGTAGGTGTAGCTGCCGTCGGCGTTGCGAATGTATTTGTCGCCGCTTTGGGTCCACGCGCCTTGAAAGGTGGCGCGTGATTTGTCGCGGTTGCCCCAGTACATCAGGGCGGCGCTGGGGCCTGCAATATACAGGTCGCCCGTTTCACCGTCGGCCACGGGTAGGCCATCGTCGCCGCGCAGGGTAATCTCATAGCCTGGCACTGGCCAGCCGGTGGTGCCGTAGCGCACTTGGCCGGGGCGGTTAGACAGGTAAATGTGCAGCATCTCGGTGGAACCTATGCCGTCGATGATGGCAATGCCAAAGTGCGCGGTAAAGCGCTCGCCCAATTCGCTGGGCAGTGCCTCGCCAGCGGAGGACACCATTCGCAGTGCCACATCGCTTTTGCCAGGCAAATTAGGTGCGGCCAGCATGCCCGCAAAACCTGTGGGCGCACCAAAGAAGATGGTGGGTTTAACGCCGCCCACATGCCCTAACCAGCGCTTAAACGTAGCGTCAGGCGTAGGCCGCTCAGCCATCAAAATAGTGGTGGCCCCAACGCTTAACGGGAAACTCAGCGCGTTGCCCAAGCCGTATGCAAAAAATAATTTGGCTGCAGAAAAACACACGTCACGCTCGGTCATGCCCAGCACTTGTTTGCCATAAAGCTGCGCAGTCCAATAGGGGTTGCCGTGGCTGTGCAAAGTGCCTTTAGGTTTGCCTGTGGAACCTGAGGAGTACAGCCAAAACCCCGGGTCGTCAGGGCTGGTAGCGGCGCACTGCGCTAATGGTTTGTGCTGTGCGATCAGTGAGTCTAAGGCCAGCACGCCTTGGGGCAAGGTGGCCCCAGCTGCTGGGCGCGAGACGATGATCGACGCGACCTCATGCCCACCTGTTGTGGCCGCCACGGACAGGGCAGACTGCAACACTGGCAGCAACGCATCTGAAACGATGGCTGTCTGCGCACGGCTGTGCTGCAGCATATAAGCGTAGTCTTGCGCCGTCAGCAAGGTGTTAACAGCCACCGGCACGATGCCTGCATACGTCGCACCTAAAAACGCCACTGGCCAGTCGCTGCAGTCATGCATTAGCAGCAGTACGCGCTCTTCGCGGCGTACGCCACTGGCCAGCAGTGCGGCGGCCATGCTGCGCATGCGCAGAGCCAAGTCGCCAAAGCTTAAGCTGCCTTGGTCGTCGATATAGGCGGCTTTGCTGGAGCGTTGCAAGTTACAGTCTATCAAATACTGGGCAAAATTAAAATGCGCGCCGGGCGGGGCAACGTTGTGAGTGGCAATCGGGGTCATGCGGTGTTCCTCGGGCTGAGCGACTTAAAATGCGGCTTGCAAATTAGCACGATATGAATTATTGTGCATTAGAAAGATAAGTTTTACTTCCGTTCATGTCAAGCACTATATTGCATAAAGCAGCTATGCCCATTATCGAAACTCCAGCCGCCAAAGATGCCGATGGGCCAGAGCGGCACCCATTTTTAGTCGCGTTAGGCCAGCGCATGGCCGTGCTGCGCGCCCGTCGTGGCATGACGCGCAAGGCGGTGGCGCTGGCTGCTGACGTGTCAGAGCGACATTTGGCAAACATGGAATATGGTGTGGGCAATGCATCGGCCTTGGTATTGTTACAGGTATCAGGGGCCCTGCAGTGCACTATTAGTGAGCTTGTCGGTGATGTGACTACTTCATCGCCTGAATGGCTGATGATCCGCGAGCTGCTGAGCGGGCAAGACGATGCTGCATTGCAGCGCGTACGCGTAGCGCTGGGGCCAATCTTGGGGCACGCACCAGCCACCCCACAGGATGCTGCAGCCAGCCAGCGCATAGCACTGATCGGGCTGCGCGGTGCAGGTAAAAGCACACTGGGGCAGATGTTGGCTGCAGACCTAGGCTACCCATTTATCGAGCTGAGCCGCGAGATAGAAAAAATAGCAGGTGGCAGCGTGGCCGAGATTCAGGCGCTGTACGGCGCCAACGCCTACCGCCGCTATGAGCGCCGCGCGCTAGAGGAGGCCATTGCAGCGCACCCGCAATCAGTCATTGCCACTCCCGGTGGCTTGGTGTCTGAGCCCGCTACGTTCAACCATCTGTTGTCGCACTGCACAACAGTGTGGCTGAAAGCTAAGCCCGAGGACCACTTAAAACGCGTCACCGCGCAGGGTGATTTGCGACCTATGGCAGCTAGCAAAGAAGCCATGCAAGACCTCAAAGGCATCTTGGCAGGGCGCGCTGCTTTTTACTCTAAGGCACAGATGCAGGTAGACACTAGCGAGCAAGATTTAGAGGCTACTTTTGCCGCGCTGCGGGCTGCTGTGCGCCATGCTCTGCAGATGGCAGTCTGAATATTTGCTATTAAATTTATAGTGTCTATAGTGTAAGATTGTCTAAATTAGATAGCTTGTAGGCCCACTGTATTGGTGCAATACTTGCTCTGCTGTCAAGAATTGTTTTCGGTAAAACCGATTTATCCTTTCCTTTATGTCATCACTGCACACCTCGGGCTTTGTCCCGCCTTATACCCATCCCGCCACCTTGCTTCCAGCGCTGCGCCAGCAGGGGTTTGCCTTATTGCCTGCGGCCGATGTGGCGCAGTTGGCGGGCTGTACGCTGGGCCAACTGGCTGCGCTGGGCGATAGCTGGAACCGGTTGCTGCCCGATGCTTATTTAAGGGACGGTGGTAAATACCGCAAGCGGCGGCATGCTAGCTATGTGATTGACTCAACAGCCAGCGTTGATGACGTGAAGGCCATTGCCCACCGCGCGCACTGGCAGCCGGTGGAATACAACGCGCTGCACGGCGGCATGGAGCGCTGGTTTGAACCTGTCGAGCCCGCCACACACACTGCCGCGTGGACGGCATTGCTGCGCTGGATGGGCGCGCTGGCTAACCAGCTGCGTGGCTCGCAGCCTTGGTACAGTGAGGCACACCAGTTTCGGATTGACACTGAAGGCGGCATTGGCCGCCCCACGCCCGAGGGCGCGCACCGCGATGGTGTGGACCTGGTAGCGGTGTTTTTGGTAGCGCGCGAGGGCGTAAAGGGCGGCGAGACCCGCGTGTTTGAAGCCGATGGCCCCATTGGTCAACGCTTTACCCTGACCGAGCCGTGGAGTGTGCTGCTGATAGACGACGCGCGGGTGATTCACGAGACCACGCCCATTCAGCCTACAGCCAGCGGTGCTCACCGCGACACACTGGTGGTCACGCTGCGGGCCAAGGCGTTTCAAGACGCGGTGTAAAACATATTCCCGTTCGGGCTGAGCTTGCCCGTGCCTTCACCACTCTTTGACCGACTCAGATTGAGTGGTTTTAATTTCATTTAGGAAAATACATGTCGTCTGCCACTTCTTCAAGCTCTGCTCTGCCAATTACTTTTGCCGATGTATCTGCTGCAGCTGGCCGCTTAAAAGGCATTGCGCACCGCACGCCCGTGCACACGTCTACAACGGCTAACGCACGCGCTGGCGCTGAGCTGTTTTTTAAATGCGAAAACTTCCAGCGCATGGGCGCGTTTAAGTTTCGCGGTGGCTACAACGCTTTAGCGCAGTTCACTGCTGATCAGCGCACAGCAGGCGCAATAGCGTTTTCATCAGGCAACCACGCGCAGGCGGTGGCGCTGTCGGCCAAGCTGTTGGGCATGCCCGCTGTCATCGTTATGCCGCAAGATGCACCAGCTGCCAAAATTCGCGCCACGCGTGATTATGGCGCTGAGGTGATTTTGTTTGACCGCTACACCCAAGACCGCGAGGCGCTGACTAAAGAAATTGCTGCCGAGCGCGGCATGACCTTGATACCGCCCTATAACCACCGCGACGTGATGGCCGGGCAAGGCACCGCTGCGCTAGAGCTGATAGAAGACGTGGGCCAACTGGACGTGCTGCTGGTGTGCATGGGCGGCGGTGGGCTGGTATCGGGCTGTGCTACTGCCGCTAAACAATTGCTGCCAAAGTGCGATGTGTATGGTGTAGAGCCGTTGGCGGGCAATGATTTTCAGCAAAGCTTTCGCACTGGGAAAATTGTGAAAATTGAGGTGCCGCGCACCATTGCCGATGGCGCGCAAACGCAGTCACCCGGTGATTTGACCTTTGCGGTGTGTCAAGCTTTGCTCAAAGACGTGCTGACAGTAGACGACAACGCACTGGTCAAAACCATGCGCTTTTTTGCTGAACGCATGAAGATGGTGATTGAACCCACAGGCGGTTTGGCTGCCGCCGCCGCCATGCTGGGCGACAGCGAAGGCAAGCTAGATATCAAAGGCAAGCGCGTGGGCATTATCGTCAGCGGTGGCAACGTAGACCCAGCGTATTACGCCAAGCTGCTGCGCGACGGGGTGTAGCCATGATGTTGAAATTTATAACCCACTGTGCATTGCTGTTCGCTGTAGTACTGCTAGTAGGCTGCGGCACACCGCATGCGACCATGAAAAACGTGACCGGCCAGGACGTGATGCTGCTGGGCCACGACCCGGTGGCTTACTTTACCAAGGCGCAAAGCGTGCGCGGCAACCCGGTGTTTCAAACCACATTGCCCGGCCGCACGTATTACTTTATCAGCGCAGATCACAAAAAATTGTTTGACGCTGCACCCGATAAATACGAGCCGCAATACGCTGCCTTTTGCGCCAGTGGCGCAGCCTATGGCCTGAAGCTGGGGTCTGACCCCACCGAATGGCGCGTGGTAGACGGCAAGTTGTACATCTTTGGCGATGTGCTGGGCCGCACCGCCTGGGAGCTAGACCCCGCGTGGAACATTAAGTACGGCGACCAAATGTGGCCCGAGGCTAAAGACGCAGGCTGGCGCGGCCAAACGCTTAAACGCTACATCAACAAAGTGCAGTGGTACAAAACTGGCGCTGATATTAAAAAAGAACTTGAAGCTAAAAACCCTGGCAAAACCATGCCCGCGTTTGACGTAGGCAGCATGTGGCAAAACCTATTTGTCAAAGGCCCGGGCTGGCGTGCGCGCGAGGGTTTTGGTGGCCAGCCGGCAGTGGGTTTTGTAGGTGACGACCCTTGCCCTGTGGCCTGTGTGGCTATGCCGTCTAAGGCCTTTGGTGCGCCCTGAAGAACCTATTTTTTTATGCGACGTTTAACCCAAGCCCCTAATATTGCAGTGGCGCAGCTATGGTGTGACATGCTGTGCCAAGCAGGTTTTGACACTACGGTGCAGCGCTATTTCATCAGCAGTATTGCAGGCGATGTACCCCCTGACCAATGCGCGCCCGAGCTGTGGCTGACAGACGCTGCACAGTACGACGCGGCACTAGTTGCATTGCATACTATTCGCAGCCCGCAGCAGCGCCGCTGGGTGTGTGCAGGCTGCGCTGAGCTGGTGGAGGGCGGTTTTACTCAGTGTTGGAATTGTGGGCTGCTAGAGGGCGCTGTGCCCCTGGCGCAATAAAGTGCTTACCAAAAGCGCAAATTAATGCGACTACTTTATACAAGCCGCGTAGGCGTCTAGGTCTTTGCGGTACACACTGGTTTGCACCCCCAGCAGGCCCAGTACCGAATGAAAATAATAATCATGGCTTACAGGCTGTTTGGCACGCGCTTGCAGGCAGGCAGTGTCTAGCTTGCTGCGCGCAGCAAAGCTGGCCGACTGCCACGTGATCCACGGCACTTGTTTTTGCACATCGGGTGCTATGGCGTAGGGCAGGCCATGCAGATAGATGTTGTTTTCGCCCAAAGATTCACCATGATCTGCTACATAAATCATAGCTGGTTGACTAATAGATTCTTGGGCCTTAAGCCATTTAACGGTTGATACAATAAAGTGGTCGGTGTACGCTATGGTGTTGTCATAGCTATTGATGACTTGCTGTTGGCTGCAGTCTTTCAGCGCATTGCTGGTGCATTCAGGCGTGAATTTTTTAAACGCAGCAGGCACGCGTTTGTAATAAGCGGGGCCATGGCTGCCCATTTGGTGCATTACTACTACAACACCTTTGGCGCGCTTGTCGGCAGGCAAGACAGCTATGCGCTGGTCTAAGTTGTGCAGCATGATTTTGTCAAAGCATTCGCCAGTGTCGCAGTGCTCAGCTACATTCTCTCTGCTGGTGGTAGCGCTAGCGATGCGGTCGCAAATGCCTTTGCAGCCTGACTGGTTGTTTAGCCACAGCACCGCTAAGCCTGCATGCTGCAGCACATCAACCAAGGTTTCAAACTCTGCCTTGCGGCTTAAAAACCCTTCGCGGCCCAAATGGTTAAACATGCAAGGCAGTGACTCTGCCGTGCTGGTGCCGCAGCTGGTGACATTGAGCAGGCTGGCTATTCGCTCGGTGGTCATTAGCGCGGCCAGCTCTGGTGTAGTGGGGCGACTGTAGCCGTTGATTTGAAAATTGCCTATGCGTGCAGTCTCGCCCACAATCAAAACTAACAGCGGTGGTTTGGGCTGCGTTGCCCCAGCCGTTGCTGCCATGCTCGCGGCAGGCAGCTTTGCGTCTAGCCCCAGCTGGGTAAAAGGCATGGGCCCTTTGTGCAGCGGCTTGCTGCCCAGGTAAGCTAGCGCGTAGATTGAATTGAGAGGGTTGATCAAATAGCGCAGCTGGGTATGGTTGCGCATGGTGGAGGCAAAGTTTTGAAACGACAAGCCCAGCGCTACCGCTATTACTACTGCGCTGGCCAGTGTAAACATGATGTTGCGCATGATTTGTTGCGGCACAGTGATGCGCTGCACTTGCTGGCGCCAGAGCCAAATACAGGGTAGGCCTGCGACCATCAGTAAGGTAACCAGCATGCGCAGGTTCAGCAAATCGCGCGTCTCGCGTGGGTCGGTTTGCAGCACATTGGTAATCATGGTGGTGTCAATCACCACGCCATAGGTCAGCATAAAGTGCATGCCCAGCGCGGTGGCAATCAGCAGTAATGTAAGCACTGGTTTTACGCTGCGTTGCCAAGCCAGCAAGCCGCCTAGCAAGCACAGCGCACCGGTGATGATGAGTACAAAAGCCAGTACAAAAGCATAGTCGCCCAGGCTGCTCATTTGCCCCACTCGACTTAAGCCCCGCCACAGCGCCCAGTTGCCCATCGTGGCCATCCACAGGCTAACCATTAACCAAATGATCAAAGGATTGCGCCCCTGCGAATGGCCCAGCAACCCCGGGCTGCGCTTTTGCCATGCAGCGGCAGTGCGAGTGTCTAGCAGGCTGCTATGGCCTGTGCTGCGAAAAAGTTTAAGACCCATAGTGATGCTGTAGCGTAACAAGAGTGCGTTGAAAAGACTTTGCGCGGATTTTATAACTAAAAACACCCGTAGTCCAAGCATTTACTGCTCTAGCAGCTACTGTATTTGTAGCGAATGGCTACTAATTTAGTCATCTCTTAAGCTGCCCTTAAGGCAAAGCTATTAAGCCTGCAAAGCTTGGAGTTCAGCCAGTGTGTTGGCGTTGGCAAATGCCTGTGGGTTGTCGCCAGGCAGATCAAACGGCACCAGCACGGTGTGGTGTTGCGCTGTCCACGCGTCAATCTTGCGGCCACCGCCGTGCATAAACTGCACCAGGCTTTCCATCAGGGTGGAGCGCATAAGGCTGAACACGGGCTGCGCTCGGGTGGTGCTGGGTGCTGTGGGATTTTTACTGTCTTGCTCGGGCGCGCTGGCCACGGCAATGTCGGCGTTGTGGTGCTCTAATGCGTCTAGCAGGCGCTCTGCTAAATCTAGCGGGAAAAGTGGGCTGTCGCAGGGCACTGTGAGCAGATACGGTGTGTCGCAGCGCTCTAGGCCGGTTAAAAAGCCTGCTAGCGGGCCTGCAAAAGCATCGGGCGATGCATCGGGCCACACGCTTACGCCCATGGCCTCGTAGGCGCCTAGGTTGCGATTGGCGTTGACCATAGTCTCGGCTATCAAGCCACCCTCTTGCATCTGCAGGCGCATTAAAGTGTGCAGCGCCAGCGGCACGCCATGAAAGCTTTGCAGGCCTTTGTCGACCCCGCCCATGCGCGAGCCACGGCCCCCGGCAAGGATTAAGGCGGTGATGGTTTGAGAAGCGTGCATAGGTTTAGGTTCTTTAAAAGACAGAGCAGAAAACTGGGCAAAAATAGTTTTTTTAATAAAGCGCTACGGCTGCTTTTAGCCGCCGATATAGCTCATCTCTACACGGCGTGCGCTGCTGCTGTTATCAAATGCCATGGTGCTGCGCAGCTCAGAATAGCGGTCGGTGCGGCCTTGCCAAATATGGCCGATGGCACTGGTCAGGTCGTCGTCGCTGGCTTGGGTGCGCATTAGCTCGCGCAGGTCGTAGCCTTGGGTGGCAAACAGGCAAAGGTACAGCTTGCCTTCGGTGGACAGGCGGGCGCGGTTGCAGTCGCCGCAAAAGGCTTGGGTCACGCTGCTGATAAAGCCTACTTCGCCTGAGGCAGGGTCATGTTTTCCGTCAGCACCCGCATAGCCCCAACGTTCGGCAGTTTCGCCGATGGCAGAGGGTTCAAGTTGTACTAAAGGCATGTGCTGGTGAATGTGCTGCACTACCTCAGCAGACGGCATGACTTCGTTCATGCGCCAGCCGTTGGTGGCACCCACGTCCATATATTCAATAAAACGCAGCGTCACGCCTGTGCCTTGAAAATGCCGGGCCATGGGCAAAATCTCTTGCTCGTTGGTGCCGCGTTTAACCACCATGTTGACTTTGATATTTTTTAGCCCAGCCGCTTGAGCCGCAGCAATACCGTCCAGCACATCAGCCACCGGAAAGTCCACATCGTTCATGGTGCGAAAGGTTGCGTCATTTAGCCCATCTAGGCTCACGGTTACGCGGTGCAGCCCAGCGTCTTTAAGCGCCTGCGCTTTGCGGCGCAGTAGTGAGCCGTTGGTGGTGAGCGTGATGTCTAGTGGCTTGCCATCGGTGGTGCGCAGCTGTGCTAGCTGGGCAATCAGTACTTCGATGTTTTTACGCAGCAAAGGCTCGCCACCAGTCAACCGCAGCTTTTGCACACCATGGCCTACAAAAATACGCGATATGCGGGTGATTTCTTCAAAACTCAGCAGCGCGTTGTGGGGGAGGTAGGCATAGTCTTTGTCAAACACCTCTTTGGGCATGCAGTAGCTGCACCTGAAGTTGCAGCGGTCGGTCACGCTGATACGCAGGTCGCGCAGCGGGCGGCCAAGGGTGTCGCCCAGCAAGCCGCTGGCGGCAATGCGCTGCGCTGGCACGGTGGCCACCAAAGATGGGGGGCGCGTGATGCGCTGGTCGACTAGGGGGATAACACGTTCAGACATGGTGTGATTATCGCGGCTGCGGGGCAGGACGGAGGCTGTGTTGCCAAATACGGGCCTAGGGCTTGTACCTGTAAGCTAAAAGCTAACTCAGTTTTAGCTCAGGCCTGACTCGGGTAAATAGCAGATTCAGCGCTGATTCAGTGCAGTGCTAACAGCCTTTACCAAAACTGGGCTTTGCGGCTCAACACCCGAGGCAAAGCTTTGCACCTTGCCATCGGGCGTGATGAGGTATTTATGAAAATTCCACTCGGGCGATTTGCCCGATGCAGCAATCAGTTTTTGGTACAAAGGGTCTTTGCCAATCGGTTTGCTGAGCTTTTCAGCCACAGTAAAGCTCACGCCGTAGTTCACTTTGCAAAAGTCGGCAATTTGTTTGTTACCGCCAGACTCTTGCTGCCCAAAATCGTTGGCAGGAAAGCCCACCACCATCAGGCCTTGGGCTTTGTACTGCTGGTGCAGTTTTTCTAGGCCCTCGTATTGCGGGGTAAAGCCGCATTGGCTGGCCGTGTTTACCACCAGTACGGCCTTAGCAGGCGCTTTGCACAGGTCAAACGCAGCGCCGCCAATCAGCGGCTGCACTGTGTAGCTGCCTGCACCTGCGCACAGATTGGCGGCCTGCGCTGTGCATGCCAGCGCGCTGGCAGCAAAGAAAGTGAGGGCGGTTATTGCAACATTCATAAGCCCAGCATAGCCAATAAGCCGAAACCTTGCCTTATCCATTGGTTAAAACCTTGACTTGCCTGCTTGGCTTACATGCTTGACTTACCTGCTTTAAATGGGGTCAAGCACCAGCACGTCCACCACATCGCCCACGGCCACATTGCCTTGCTGGTGGTGCAGCACCAGCAGGCCGTTGGCTTGCACCATGCTGGACAGCACGCCGCTGCCTTGGTTGCCTGTGGTTTTAACCTGCAGGCTGCCGTCAGCGGCGCGGCTGACGGTGCCGCGCTGGTATTCGGTACGGCCGGGTTTTTTGCGCAGTGGCTCGGTGCACTTGGCTTGCAGATACAGCGGTGTGCTGCAATATTTGACAGGGCTCGCGCCCATCATGCGCAGCAGTGCAGGGCGAACAAAAGCCAGCATGGTGACCATCACGGCCACTGGGTTACCAGGTAAGCCAAACAGCAATGTACTATCATTTTCATAGCTGTCAGAGTAATGAATACTTGGACTATCAGCAGTTTTTGTTACTAAAACGGCATTTTGAGCGGGTTTTTTGCCAATACGGCCCACAGCCATCGGTCTGCCAGGGCGCATGGCTATTTTCCAGAACGCCACGCCGCCGCCTGCTACCTCGCTGCCCAGTTTGTGCATCATGGCTTTGGTAAAGTCGGCCTCGCCCACACTTACGCCGCCACTGGTGATGACGGCATCTGCCTGCGCTGCGGCGTTGCGAAAAGCAGCCTCTAGCAGCGCGGGGTCGTCGCGCACCACGCCCATGTCAATCACCTCAACGCCCAGCTGGGTGAGCATGCCATACACGGTGTAGCGGTTGCTGTCGTATATCGCGCCTTCGCGCGGCGCGTCGCCCAGGCTAAGCACTTCGTCACCAGTTGAAAAATAAGCCACCTTCAGCTTGCGCAGCACGCCCACCTGCGCTATGTTGATGCTGGCCAGCAGGCCAATGGCAGCGGGTGTGAGCACATCGCCTTGGTGCAGCGCAGGCGCGCCTTGCATCAAGTCTTCGCCTTTAAAGCGGCGGTTATCACCGGTCTTAAGCACACCGGGTGCGATGCTGATGTGGTCTACGGCTACGGTGCATTGCTCTTGCGGCACCACGGTGTCCAAGCCCGCAGGCATGATGGCACCGGTCATGATTTTGACGCACTGCCCAGCGTGCACGCTGCCTTGCCAAGCCTTGCCTGCCAGCGCAGTGCCCACCACGGCAAACTGGCTGGGGCCAGTGGTGCTGAGGTCAGCACCATGGAAGGCATAACCGTCCATGGCAGAGTTATCGTGCGGTGGCACGCTGATGGGCGACACTACATCGCGCGCCAGCACCCTGCCTAGGGCGGTAAACAGGTCCACCTGCTCAGTGGCCGAAATGGGGGTGACCAGTTGAGCCAAAAACTCATTGACTTTGTCCGCAGGCAAGGCATTAGGGTCATAACCCTGAAGTTCGGCGGCTATTTGATCTACAGTTTTCATAGGGGTATTATCGTACTGCTAGCATTCACCGATACCCACAGAAAGCCAGTTATGCCACTTTCACCATCAACCCTCTATCGTTCGGCGTTCAGTGGCTTGGGCCACATACTTAGCCGCAGGGGCGCTTTAGCTGTGGTGCTGTGCAGCGCTGCTTCAGCTAGCTTTGCCGCCAGCCTGAGCGCTGAGGACGAAAAAGCCGCGCGTGACGTGGTGGCCGCGCAGCTGGCTGCATTTGCTGCCGATGACGCTAAAAAAGCTTTTGCCTTGGCCGCCGTCCCCATTCAATCGATGTTTAAAACCCCGGCTAAATTTATGGCAATGGTGCAGGCCCAGTACCCGGTGGTGTACCGCCCCGCCAGCGTGGCGTATTTCAAGCCAGAGCAAGACGGCGACAACATCATCATGAAAGTGCAAATGACAGATGCGAAAGACACCCCTTGGTTGGCCGTGTATTCGCTGCAGCGCCCTGGCGCTAAAGACAAAACCAAAAGCTGGCGAATTGCAGGCTGCATCGTGACAACCAATGTGGGGCGCACGGCTTAACTTAGACTTTTCTCAGCACCACGCCTTTGTCCAGCAGATCGTGTCTCAGTAAGAGCACAATTTACCAATGGAAAGTGCCTGTAGTCCAAGTATTTACTAGTTTTAATGCTATGAAATTAATAGTAAACTGTGTTTTGGAAATATCTGCTTACCTTAAAAGTAACATTACTCGCACCATGCCATAGCGCGCTCTGCCATCATTTAGACCATTCAATGTTGGAGACTGTATGCCGCAACTTATCACGTCAGTAGATGGGGTAGAAATTCATAGGGTGTACCTCACGCTAGAACGCACCACTCTGGGCCGCAAGCCGCATAACCATATTGTGCTGACCGACATGGCTGTTAGCGGTGAACATTGTGCGTTCGAGTTGACTGGCTTAACCGATGTCGTCGTGTTTGACTTGAACAGCACCAACGGCACCTACATCAACGGCTCCATGGTGCGCATGCATTTGCTGCATGACAAAGATGTAATTGCCATTGGTAAATTTAAAATTTTGTACCTCAGCGCCAATGAACTAACTGACGAAGGTAATACCTTTGCCATGCCGCTGAGCAGTGGGCAAATGCACTCTAACAGCGGCGCAATGCAAGCCAGTTTCAAGGTGCTAACCGGCTCGTCAGCAGGGCTTGAGCTGCCGGTGTACAAAGCAGTGTCTACCTTTGGTAAGCGCGGCGTAGCGATGGTGGCTATTGCCCATCGCCGCCATGGCTACTTTATTTCTTGCATCGAAGCGTTGGTGATACCTAAGCTCAACGGCATGCCGATTACCGAAGAGCCTGTGCTGCTCAATGATTTTGACTTGATTGAGCTGGCGGGCACGACGCTAGAGTTTACGTTGAAGATTTAGTACCAATAAAAAAGCGCCCCAGTGGTACTGGCGGCGCTTTGTGGTGTGTTAGCTGCTTGAGCTAGTGGTCAGTTAAAAAAGCTTTTTAGCTTATCGGTCCAGCTGTCTTCATTAGGCGAGTGCTTGGCACCGCCTTTACGCACTGACTCGTCAAACTCTTTGAGCAGTTTGCGTTGATGCTCCGTCAGCTTGACGGGGGTTTCAATGGCAATATGGCAATACAAATCGCCGGGGTAGCTTGAACGCACACCTTTGATGCCTTTGCCGCGCAGGCGGAAGGTTTTGCCGTGCTGGGTGCCATCAGGTATGTCTATGCCTGCTTTGCCCGCTAGCGTGGGCACTTCTATCTCGCCACCCAGGGCTGCGGTAGAGAAGCTGACCGGCACAGAGCAGTGCAAGTCGTCGCCATCACGCTCAAAAATCTCGTGCTTCTTTAAGCGGATCTCGATATACAAGTCACCCGCTGGCCCGCCGTTGGTGCCCGGCTCGCCATTGCCTGCGCTGCGAATGCGCATGCCGTCGTCAATGCCCGCTGGGATTTTGACTTCGAGGGTTTTGTTGTTCTTTGTTTTGCCCACGCCGTGGCAGGCCACACAAGGCTCGGGAATGAGTTTGCCAGTGCCTTTGCAGGTGGGGCAGGTTTGCTGCACGCTAAAGAAGCCTTGGCGCATTTGTACCTGGCCGTGGCCCGCGCACGTAGTGCAGGTGATCGGCTTGGTACCGGGCTTGGCACCGTTACCTTGGCAGGTGGTGCAATTGTCCCAGCTGGGAATGCGAATTTGCGCTTCTTTGCCATCGGCGGCTTCTTCTAGCGTCACTTCCATCGCGTAGCTTAAATCACCACCGCGGTAGACCTGGCGCCCGCCACCTTGCTGACGGCCTCGGCCACCACCAAACGCTTCGCCAAAAATATCGCCAAACGCTTCGGCAAATCCACCAAAGCCCTCAGCGCCATGCGCCCCGCCACCGCGGTTAGGGTCTACACCCGCGTGGCCATACTGGTCATAGGCGGCACGTTTATTGCCATCCGACAGCATCTCATAAGCTTCTTTGCACTCTTTAAACTTCACCTCGGCAGCCTTGGCGGCATCGCCTTGGTTGCGGTCAGGGTGGTGCTTCATCGCCATCTTGCGATAGGCTTTTTTAATGTCTTCGTCCGAGGCGTTTTTAGCCACACCCAGTGATTCGTAATAGTCGCGTTTGGCCATTTTTATCAATATTCAGTTAGCACAACCGCCGCGATGATGATCTGGTGTGATCAGTCATGCGCGGCGCGTGATTGGTTTGGGTGGTTAAAGGCTTAGCCCTTTTTAACTTCCTTAACTTCAGCGTCCACCACGTTGTCGTCTTGCGCTTTGGCTTTAGCCGCGGCTTCAGCATCTGCACTGGCATCGCTTGCACCTGCACCTGCACCTGTAGCTGCTGCGTTAGCGGCTTGCTGGGCTTGCATATCGGCGTACATTTTTTCGCCTAGCTTTTGGGCTGACAGTTCTAACGCTGCTTGCTTTTGCACAATAGCGTCTTTGTCTTCGCCTTTAATGGCTTCTTCCAAGTCTTTTAAACCTGCTTCGATTTTTTCTTTCTCTGCAGCTTCCAGCTTGTCGGCGTACTCGGTCATGCTCTTTTTGGTGCTGTGCACCAGTGCATCGGCGGTGTTGCGCGCTTGGATGAGTTCGAGTTTTTTCTTGTCATCCGCAGCGTTCAGCTCAGCGTCTTTCACCATCTTTTGAATTTCTTCTTCAGACAAACCAGAGTTGGCTTTGATGGTGATTTTGTTTTCTTTGCCGGTGCCTTTGTCTTTGGCACCCACGTGCAAAATGCCGTTGGCGTCAATGTCAAAAGACACTTCAATTTGAGGCGTGCCGCGCGCTGATG
>JANOSN010000101.1:0-4181 GCA_031415895.1 Polaromonas sp.
TTTCTTTTTCTTTTTTTGTATTTTTATCTTCTTTCGCGTCCTTCGCGAAACCTTAGCGCCCTTCGCGTCCAAAAGTCCGCATTTAAAAATCTCAGGGTCAATATAATGGCAGCCATCACACTCAACAACATCATCAAGCGCTACGGCAAAGGCCCCAAAGCTAACCAAGTGATTCACGGAGTGAGCGCGGAATTCAAGGATGGTGAGTTCATCGTCATAGTTGGCCCCTCAGGCTGCGGCAAATCTACCCTGCTGCGTATGATTGCGGGCCTAGAAGAAATTACCGAAGGCACTGTCAGCATAGGCACCCGAGTGGTCAACGACCTGGAACCCTCTGAGCGCGACATTGCGATGGTGTTTCAAAACTACGCGCTGTACCCGCACATGAGCGTGTTTGCCAACATGGCCTATGGACTGAAAATTGCCAAAGTGCCCGAGGCCGAAATTAAAGCCCGTGTTGACAAAGCCGCTGCCATGCTGGAGCTTGGCACTTACCTAGACCGCAAGCCCCGCGAGCTCTCCGGTGGGCAGCGCCAGCGCGTGGCCATGGGCCGCGCTATTGTGCGCAAGCCGCAGGTGTTTTTGTTTGATGAACCGCTCTCCAACCTGGACGCCAAGCTGCGCGCATCTACCCGGTTGCAAATTCAAAAATTACACCGCGAGCTGGGCATTACCAGCCTGTTCGTTACGCATGATCAGGTGGAGGCGATGACACTGGCGCAGCGCATGTTGGTACTCAATGGTGGCCATGTAGAGCAGTTTGGCACACCCGATGAGGTTTACCACCGACCTGCCAGCACCTTTGTGGCAAGCTTCATAGGGTCGCCGCCCATGAACCTGCTGAAAAATGCGCCGGGTAGCAAAGCAGGCCACACACTGGGCATTCGGCCTGAGCATTTAGATGTGGGCAAAAGTAGTGATGCTGAGGGCTGGGAAGTAACAGTGGACTCTATCGAAATGCTGGGCGCTGAGCGCCTGCTGTACTGCGCGCTGGGCAACGAGCACCTGATAGTGCGTGCTGACGAAGGCACCATGGCACCGCAGATTGGCCAAACCCTGCATGTGCTGCCGCGCGCTGACCGTGTGCACCAGTTCAACACCGAGACTGGCAAGCGCATCGCATAGGGCTGTACAAGCATCGCGCAAGTGCGGTGCTGAGCAATACTTGCACGCGGCATAATGTGCAAATGGTTTCAAAAATTCATCGCCTGCTTCTTATCGTATTGGCTGCCCTGCTTACCAGTTGCGGCTACGGCTATTCAGACGGAAAGCTGACCTTAGACTTTTCTGCAGCGCAAATTCAAAGTGCTATCGCACCGAAGTTCCCTCAAGAAAACTGCCCCACGCCTGTGACTTGCATCAAGTTGCAAAATCCTAAAGTCAGCTTGGCCGAAAACTCTGACCGCATCACTATGGCGTTTGACACGTCGATCACCCTGCTGCAACAGCCCGTCACGGGCACGTCGATTGTCTCTAGCAAACCGCGTTACCAAACCAGCACGGGTGAGATCTACCTTGACGATACCAAAATCCAAGATCTCAAACTACAAGGCGTAAGTAGTAACGTCACCAACTCCATCATGCAATACGGCTCTATCCTGGCCCAAGCTGCGCTGCAGCGCACACCCATCTATAGTTTTAAAAGCGGCCAAGCTGAGAAAATTGCCAAAATGGGCATAGCGGACGTGCGGGTAGTGGACGGCAAGCTGCGCGTGATATTTGACCCTACGCTGTCGCAAGCACCCAAAACCGTTACCCCCTGATAACGTCCTCATGACGCCCTCATAACGTCTTGATAGGCACTGCACGCCACAGCAAGACAGCGGCAAGCCACGGCAGTGCCGTTACGCAATTTACGCTGCGCACCTTTTACACGCCGCTTAAAATCTAACAATGCAAAAAAGTATCGTAGGCAAAAGTATCGTAGGCGTTAGCACTCTGCTAACCGCCATGGGTGCTGCGGCGCAAGTCAATACCCCCGCGTGTGCCAACATACCTGACAGCGCAGCGCGGCTGGCCTGCTACGACAACTGGGCGCAGCGACAAGATGCCACACTGTTTAAAGCGCCGCTAGCAGCACCGCAAAAAGCCAATGGCTCTGCTGTGCCCAGTAGCCTAACAGGTACTGCCGCAGTGGGCGCACCTGCTGCGCTCAACCCCGATACACCACCTCTGAACCCCGAGGCACCCGCCGCTGCGCTCACGCCCGCGCAGCGCGCGGCCACGCAGCCCAGCGAGATCACACGCTTTTGGGACCTAGAGCACGCCAGCGCCCGCGACACGCTAGAGATTCGTGGCTACCGGCCTATCTCTCTGTCAGTGGCTGGGGCTAACAGCATTAACGTGCAACCGGTCTCGCCCACCAATGGGCAGCCCAGCACGGCCACGGCGCTAAGTGCCTCTGAGCTGAAAATTAACCTCAGCGTGCGCACCAAAATAGCCTCGGGCTTGCTGCGCCGGGGTGACGATGCGCTGCGCGATTCGTTGTGGTTTGGCTATTCGCAGCAAAGCTACTGGCAGCTGTTTAACGGTGATATTTCGCGGCCCTTTCGCGCGACCGACCATGAGCCCGAGCTGATCTACGTGTACCCGCATGCGCTGCCTTTGCCCGCAGGCTGGACTTACCGCATGTCAGGCGTGGGGCTAGTGCACCAGTCCAACGGGCAAAGCCTGCCGTTGTCGCGCAGCTGGAACCGTGCCTACCTGATGGCCGCTGCCGACAAAATAGCCACCAATGGCGACCGCTTTACCTTGCAGGCGCGTGTATGGAGGCGCCAGAGCGAGCGCCCCAACCAAGACGACAACCCCGACATCAGCAACCTGCTGGGCCGCGCCGAACTGGCAGGCCGCTGGAGCTTTGACGCAGGTACAGGGGCTGATAAAACCGCCCACACGCTGGGTATGACGGTGCGCAACTCGCTTAAAGGTGCCGCGCGTGGGTCCGTGCGGTTAGAGTATTTGCGCAGCTTGGGTAACCACAACAGCAGCTTGCGCTTTCATACCCAGCTATTCAGCGGCTATGGCGACAGCCTGATTGACTACAACTTCAAGCGCACCGTGCTGAGCGTGGGCTTAAGCTTGGTTGATTGGTAAATTCTAGGCTCATAAATCACGCTTACTTGCGCCACAGGCCCATCAGCACCCACTGCACCGTGGCGCTGACCACCACCATGGCTAGGTAGGTGGCCATTTTGCCATCGCGTTCAAAATACCATAAACCTGCTGACAGTACCAAGGCAGACGCTATGAAATTAATAGCTGCTTGAGCAGTAAATGCTTGGACTACAGGCCGTTTTGACCTATAAAACCGACTGCACAGTACCACACACAGTGCCACAAAGGCGGCGGGTGCCAAAAAGTTGGCTAGGTGGTTAATGGCATCCAAAAAGCCCATAAAGGTGTCAATTGTGAGTTTAAGTATTTGATTTACTTGTGTATTTTATAATGCGGGTATGTCTGTTTGGGCCCTTGGCATTAATCACAACACCGCGCCGCTGGACGTGCGCGGCAGGTTTGCGTTTGCGCTCGATCAGCTGTCACCCACTTTGGCAGGCCTGCGCGGCGCGCTAAAAGCCCAAACTGGCGCGGGCGAGCCCGAGCTCACCTTGGTGTCTACCTGCAACCGCACCGAGATTTATGGTGCCAGTAACACCGTGCAGTCGCACAACGCGCTGCAGTGGCTGGCTGCCAGCGGCGGGCTAACCGCCCAAGCCTTGCAGGGCCACACCTACAGCCTGCTAGAAGGCGAGGCCGCACGCCATGCCTTTCGGGTAGCCAGCGGGCTAGATTCGATGGTGCTGGGCGAACCGCAGATTTTGGGCCAAATGAAAGACGCCGTACGCGCCGCTGAAGACGCAGGCGCCATGGGCAGCACGCTGCAGCAGTTGTTTCAGCGCAGCTTTGCTGTGGCCAAAGATGTGCGTACCCACACCGAGATAGGCGCACACAGCATCAGCATGGCCGCGGCCAGCGTGCGGCTGTGCGGCCAGTTGTTTGAAGACTTATCCAAAATTAGTGTGCTGTTTGTCGGCGCAGGCGAGATGATCGAACTGGCTGCCACACACTTTGCCGCCAAAAATCCGGCGCGCATCGTCATCGCCAACCGCACTATTGAGCGCGGCGAGCTGCTGGCCACTAAATTTGCCAACGCACAGACCATGCATTTGAGCGAGCTACCCAGC
>JANOSN010000102.1:0-2019 GCA_031415895.1 Polaromonas sp.
CCGCTGGTGTGCAATGCCGCTAGGTATTCGTGGCGCATAAACGGCGTGGGCGCGTCGCTGGCCGCTAGCAGGGCGTTCCACTGCTGTGCATTCACCTCTAGCGGCGAGGTGTGCACTCGGGTGACATAATTGGGTGAGTTATCAGACGGATTCATGCAGCCTCCGTTCCCCCTGAGCTTGTCGAAGGGCTGCGTGAATATTGGGTCTTAGATAGAACAACGGCTTCAACAAGCTCAGCCCGAACGGATTGTGTTTTCTCATGTCTTTAAAAATCTGCATAGCGCAGCTTAACTTTACCGTAGGCGATTTGGCAGGTAACGCTGCCAAAATTGTCGCAGCGTCAAAAACCGCTTATGACCAAGGCGTGCGGTTAGTGCTTACGCCTGAGCTGTCAATTTGCGGCTACCCGGCTGAAGACCTGCTGCTGCGCCCGGCCTTTATTACAGCCTGTGATGATGCCATGCAGACTGTGGCCCGAGAGCTGGCGGGGTTAAAGGGCTTGCACGTGGTGGTGGGCCACCCAGTGGGTGCTCAAAACGGTGAAGGACTGCGCACCAAAAGCGTTGCTATTCAGCGCCGTTACAACGCGGCCAGCGTGCTGTGTGAGGGCCGCAAGCTAGAAACCTATGCCAAACGCGAGCTGCCCAACTACCAAGTGTTCGACGAGCGCCGCTACTTCACACCGGGGCAGGGCGTGTGCGTGTTTCAGGTGGAGGGCATATCCGTAGGTTTATTAATCTGCGAAGACGCATGGTTTGACGAGCCCGGCCAGTTGGCCAAAGAAGCCGGAGCCGAGCTGCTGGCGGTGATCAACGCATCGCCATTTCACGTAGGCAAAAGCGGTGAGCGTATCGCCCGCATGCGCGAAGGCGCGTTGCACACCGGCTTGCCACTGGCCTACGCACACCACGTAGGCGCGCAAGACGAGGTGGTGTTTGACGGTGCATCGTTCGTTTTAAACGCCGACGGCACACTGGCTGGCAACGCGCCCAGCTTTAAAGAAGATTTGTTTATCTTTGAAGCTACCAGAAGCTCTAAAACAGTAAAAAATGAATCAAATAGCCCTGTAGTCCAAGTATCTACTGCTCAAGCAGCTATACAAATCATAGCTTATGAGCAACCCGTCCGCACCGACGAGGCTGACCTGTGGGACGCGCTGGTACTGGGCGTGCGCGACTATGTGAACAAAAACGGCTTTCCCAGCACCATCCTCGGTTTGTCAGGCGGTATCGACTCGGCACTGGTTATGGCGATAGCTGTGGACGCGCTGGGCAAAGACCGCGTACGCGCCGTGATGATGCCCAGCCCCTACACCGCAGACATCAGCTGGATCGACGCACGCGAGATGGCCGCGCGCATGGGCGTGCGCTACGACGAGATCTCTATCGTGCCCGAATTCGAAGCTTTTAAAGCATCGCTGGCAAGCGAGTTCAAAGGTCTAGCCGAAGACACCACAGAAGAAAACATCCAAGCCCGCATTCGCGGCACCATGCTGATGGCGCTGAGTAATAAGTTTGGCTCTATCGTGCTAACCACAGGTAACAAAAGCGAGATGGCTACCGGCTATTGCACCCTGTATGGCGACATGGCGGGTGGCTTTGCAGTCATCAAAGATTTGGCTAAAACCACGGTGTTTAAACTGTCAAATTGGCGCAACGTCAACAACCCTTACAACACTTGCGCCAACCCCATTCCCGAGCGCATCATCACCCGCCCCCCCAGCGCCGAACTGCGCGCCGACCAAAAAGACCAAGACAGCCTGCCGCAGTATGAAGTGCTAGATGCAATTCTTGAACGCTACATGGAAAACGACCAAAGCATTGAAGAAATCATTGCCGCAGGGTTTGACAAAGCTGATGTAGAAAAAGTCACCCGTCTGATCAAAATCAACGAATACAAACGCCGCCAAGCCCCCGTGGGCATACGGGTTACACACCGCAGCTTTGGTAAGGACTGGCGGTATCCTATAACTTCTAAATTCCGAGCTTAGGTTTTAAAGCGGACTTCTGGACGCGAAGG
>JANOSN010000103.1:0-1533 GCA_031415895.1 Polaromonas sp.
GCTGGCACCCCGGTGGCCAATGACCAATGGGGCTTTGCCGTCTAGTGTGGCAAACGGGCCGCCGCCCAGGCTGGCGCAGGCGCTTAGTAGCGCTATGGCGGCTGAGGTGAGCAGAAGATTTTTCAAAAGGTAGCGGCGCATAATTGCTCTCGGGTTAAGTACGTTGTTTTAAGTAGCAGCATCATAGTGTGGTGACACAATATGACAAAATGATGTCCGTGTCATGGCAGTTTTTGTAACAAAAATGCCATGTAGTCCATGTATTTAATGCTCAAGCAGCTATTAAAAATATAGCGTCCGGCAACTTTACGCTTACTATTGCGTTTACTATTCTGCTTAACAACTAGTGCCCTTATGACCGAACCTGTCCGCTTAAACAAACGCATGGCTGAGCTTAAGCTGTGCTCGCGCCGCGAGGCTGACGACTGGATTGACCGAGGGTGGGTGCTGGTGAACGGTGCGCCAGCGGTGATGGGCGTAAAGGTGCTGCCCACCGACACCGTCGAGGTCGACAAACGCGCCACCGGCGCGCAGGCCCAGCAAGTGACGGTGCTGCTGCACAAACCCATTGGCTACGTGAGTGGCCAAGCTGAAGACGGTTACGAGCCCGCCATCGTGCTAGTGAACCCGCGCTTTCATTGGATTGGCGACCACACCAAAATCAACTTTCAAGGCAGCCATCTAAAAAGCTTGGCACCCTCGGGCCGCTTAGATATTGATTCCACAGGTTTGCTGGTGCTAACCCAAGACGGCCGCGTTGCCCGCCAGCTGATTGGCGAAGATTCGAACGTAGAAAAAGAATACCTAGTGCGGGTGAGCTACCAAATGGCCCCGCAGCGGGTGTACGAAATGCCCGGTGCCGACACACGCAGACTGGCCGAGCCGATTACGCAAGACGTGCGCGCCATCTTTCCACCCGCCATGCTAGCGCGCCTGCGCCACGGCTTGTCGCTGGATGGCCAAGCGCTTAAACCTGCATTGGTCGATTGGCAAAACCCCGAGCAATTGCGCTTTGTCCTGAAAGAAGGTAAAAAACGCCAAATCCGCCGCATGTGTGAGGCTGTGGGTTTGCACGTGACTGGCCTCAAGCGCGTGCGCATTGGCGGTGTGGCGCTGGGGCAGCTGCCGGTGGGGCAGTGGCGCTATTTGGCTGCGCATGAGAAGTTTTGAGGTGTGCTATTAATTTTATAGCTGGTTGAGCAGTAAATGCTTGGACTACGGGCACTTTTAAGCCGCAAGAGAGAACTTGTCATCACCCTGAGCAATCAAAACCTCAGCGGGAATACCAAGGCCTTTGTGCAGGCGGCGAATCATGGGCAATGTAAGAGGGCGTGTGCGCCCAAGCACTTCGTAAACCCGGTTGCTTTTGCCAATAAAAGGCTCCAGATCTTTAATGGCCAAGCCGCCTTGGTCTAGGCGGAATTTGATGGCCTCAATAGGGTCTGGTGGGTCAATAGCGTGGTGCTTGGCCTCATAGGCTTGAACCAAGGTAGCCAACACATCTAGACGATCACCATCAGGCGACCCCACATC
>JANOSN010000104.1:0-1012 GCA_031415895.1 Polaromonas sp.
GGTGGACATCAAGACACGGTAGCGGCAGCAAGCAAACTGCTCGATCAACCCGCAACTCAGATGGTGGCGCTTACTTTAGGCGCTGCGGGCGCATGGCTCATTACGCGCCATGTGCAAGTATTTCAGCCCAGCCCCAGCAGCATCTCCGTGGCCGACACCGTGGGAGCAGGGGATAGTTTTTTTGCAGCTTTATTAGCTTATTTGCAGCACGAAAAGGTGTTGTCTCCGCAGGCTTTGCACAGCCAGTTGCCACAAACTCTGCTGCAATCTGCCCTAGCCCACGCCGTTGCCGCAGCCACCATTAATGTGACCCGCGTAGGATGTGACCCCGCAACATGGCAAGAAACTCTAGACGCAACATAAAGCCCCGACGCCTACTTCAACCAACCTCGCTTGCGAAAGTACAGCATTGGCAACACACCCGAGCACAGCATGAGCAGCAGCGCAGCCGGGTAACCCCAAGTCTGTGCCAACTCAGGCATGTGCTGAAAATTCATGCCGTAGATACTGGCAATCAAGGTAGGAGGCAGCAAAGCCACGCTGGCCACTGAGAAGATTTTGATGATCTTGTTCTGGTTAATATTGATAAAACCGACTGTTGCGTCCATCAAAAAGTTAATCTTGTCGAACAAAAATACAGTGTGGCTGTCCAGCGAATCTATATCGCGCAAAATTTGGCGCGCTTCGTCGTTTTGCTCTGGCGACAGCATTTTGCTGCGCAGCATAAAGCTGACTGCACGGCGTGTGTCCATCATGTTGCGGCGAATACGGCCATTCAAATCTTCTTCTTTGGCGATGGTGGCCAACACCTCGCCTGCCACCTCATCGGTGACATCGCCTTTAAGTACCTTTCCACTGATGTGCTCCAGCGCGTCGTGTACACCCTCCCGCGCGTCGGCTGAGTATTCTGCATCAGCATCAAACAGTTTCAGCAGTACCTCGCGCGCGTCTTCTATCCGCCCCGGCATGCGACGCGCACGCATGCGCAGCAGGCGAAACACCGGCACATCTT
>JANOSN010000105.1:0-3687 GCA_031415895.1 Polaromonas sp.
GTCCAAAGACGAAGCACGCGCGCTGGGTTTTTGGCATGATGAAACCCCCGACGACAACCCTATGGTGGACGCTGCAGGCTTGGTTGAAGTACCGCGCTGGCGCCATGCGTTGATCAACATTGCACACCCCTTGCTTAAGCAAGGTTTGGTGATCTTGGACACACCCGGTTTGAACGCAATAGGTGCCGAGCCTGAGCTGACTGTGAGTTTAATTCCTCAAGCCCACGCAGTGGTGTTTATCTTGGCGGCTGATACCGGCGTGACCAAATCTGACATGGCGATTTGGCGTGAACACTTGATTACTGAGACTACTGACAATGCTTCGCGCTTGGTAGTGCTGAATAAAATAGACACTATGTGGGACGCGCTGTCCTCGCCTGAACAAATTTACGCCAACATTGAGCGCCAGCGCCAAAGCACGGCCGATATTTTGCAACTACCAGCCCACCAAGTGATTCCGGTGTCGGCACAAAAAGGCTTGGTAGCTAAAGTGACGGGTGATGATGCATTGCTACAAGCTAGCCAGTTACCTTTGATAGAGAAAGCCTTGAGCGAAGGCATGCTGGGCCAGCGCAGGCAAATTTTGCGCAGCGCCATGTCCACAGGCATTTCTGAATTGCGCCATGAAACTGGACGGGTAATTAATATCCGCCGCCGCGATCTTGCAGAGCAAATGATCGAGTTGCGCGGATTGCGTGGTAAAAATACAACTGTCATCAAGCATATGCGCACGCGCATTGAAGCTGAGCAAACCGAATTTGATTCCAGCGCCGCGCGTATCCACGCTGTGCGCGCCATCCACCTGAAGCTTCTGCGAGAAGTGTTTTCTGCCTTAGGTAGCGCCACCTTGAAAGCCGAATTGCGCCAATTGAACGATGCATTACGCCAGCCAGGCCTAAAGCTTGGTGTGCGCAAGGCCTATAACGACACGTTTGGGCGTTTGCGTGATGTGCTGTCGCATGCCAAGGGCATCAACAGCGAAATCCACACCATGCTGAACACCAGCTTTAAGCAGCTCAATGCAGAGTTTGGCTTTTCGCTACAAACCCCTCGCGAGCCTGAGCTGGCCCGCTACGAGCGCGATCTAGACTTGGTAGAGCGCAGCCATTTGCAATATCTAGGTATTGGCAACACCTTGCGCCTAGCGCAGCCTGAGTTTGCCGACCGTTTAGTGCGGGCACTGGCTACGCGCTTGCGCGTGGTGTACGAAACCGCACTTGGCGAGGTAGAGTTGTGGAACAAATCGGCTGCCGCACAACTAGATGCGCAACTGCGCGAGCGCCGCAAAAATTTCGCTCGCCGTTTAGAAGCTATTGACCGTATTCAAGACGCAGCTAACACGCTGGATGAGCGAATTGGTGAGATTGATGGCCAAGAGCGGCATTTGACGGGCTTGGATACCAAGCTGAGCGAGTTGACTGCACATTTGGTCGACATCCCAGCGGATGCGCAAGACAAAGTGCACCTCCAAGCGCGCGCCACAGCACACGCCCGCGCGGCTTAAGTTGCCCAGCCAGCAGCGTTATCTGTCACGCCAGTGAGCAGCCCATCTATTGCCAGCCGTATGCTGGCTTGGCAGGCCCAGCATGGCCGCAGTGGCCTGCCCTGGCAGGGCACCAGCGACCCCTACCGCGTGTGGCTGTCTGAGATCATGCTGCAGCAAACGCAGGTGGTTACCGTGCTGGACTATTACCCACGGTTTTTGCAGCGCTTTCCTACTGTGGCCAGTTTGGCCGCCGCGCCGCTAGACGATGTACTGGCGCTGTGGAGCGGCCTGGGTTACTACACCCGTGCGCGCAACCTGCACCGCTGCGCGCAGGCGGTAGTGGGCGATTTTGGCGGTCAGTTTCCGCGCACAGCTGAGTCACTGCAAACCTTGCCCGGCATTGGTCGGTCTACTGCCGCTGCAGTAGCTGCGTTTTGTTATGGCGAGCGTGTGGCTATTTTGGACGCTAACGTGAAGCGCGTACTGACCCGTCTGCTGGGCTTTGACAAAGACTTGGCCGTGGCCGCGAACGAACGCGCTTTGTGGGACCAAGCCACAGACTTATTGCCCACTCGCGACCTTGCCGCACAAATGCCGCGCCATACCCAAGCCATGATGGACTTAGGTGCCACAGTGTGCACAGCGCGCAAACCCAGCTGTTTGCTATGCCCGCTGGCCAGCACCTGTGTGGCCAACCAGCAAGGCAAGCCCGAGGAATACCCAGTGAAAACACGCAAGCTCAAACGCAGCAGCCAGTCGTGGTGGCTGCTGCAAGCGCAGCGTGCCAATGGTGAAGTGTTTTTGCAGCAGCGCCCTACACCTGGAGTGTGGGCAGGCTTGTACAGCTTGCCTATGCACGACAGCCGCGACGGATTAATGGCCACTCTTACCCCTTCGCAACAAGCCGCATGCACAGAGCATCCAGCGTTTTTGCATGTGCTGACGCACCGTGATATGCATTTGCATGTGGTGCAGCTAGTGTGGAAAAGTAAAGCGTCTCCAGCTGTTGATGCTGGCAGCGCTAGCCAGTGGGTAGCGCCAGACGGGTTGGTTCAAAAGGGGCTGCCTGCGCCGATCAGAAAATGGTTAGCAGCTAATAACTAAATGCATTGAGCTGGCAGCAACTGCCTTTTAGTTCACACTGGCCGCAAAGATATGTCCATCAATCTCACGATGGCGTTTCAACGTGCTCCAGTCTTTGGAGAAGTACTGCGCAAGTTGCTCGGCTATGTACACAGAGCGGTGCTGCCCGCCGGTGCAACCAATGGCCACTGTCACGTAGCTGCGGTGGTCTTGGGTAAGACTAGGCAACCAGTGGTTTAAAAAGGTTTGCACTTGGTCTAGCATTTGGCCCACACTGGCTTGCTGCTTTAAAAAATTTGCAACCGGAGCATCTTTACCCGTTAGCGGGCGCAGTGCAATCTCGTAGTACGGGTTGGGCAGCATGCGCACGTCAAATACAAAATCTGCATCGGTTGGTATACCGCGCTTAAAACCAAACGATTCAAACACCAGCGTGAGCTGTTTGGCGGGTGCAGACAGTAAGGCTTTGACATAGCTTTGCAGCTGGGTAGAGCGGATCAAGCTGGAATCAATAACATGCGAGTCTTGGCGCAAATCAGCCAGTAGCTCACGCTCCATTTCAATAGCATCAACCAGCGCATGGCGTTGGTCAACCTCGTCGTTGTTAGACAGTGGATGCTTGCGGCGTGTTTCAGAAAATCGGTGAACTAGGGTGTCGGTGTTAGCGTCTAAAAACACGGTCTTCACTATCACACCGCGATCGCGTAATTGGGCTATTTGTGCAGGCAGCAAAGGCAGTGACTTGGCACTGCGCACGTCCACCGCAATGCCAATTTTATGCACTTGGTGGCTTTTTTCTACTTCGATAAAAGCACCTAACAGTTCAGGTGGTAAATTGTCCACGCAGTAGTAATGTGCATCTTCCAGCGCATGCAAAGCCACCGACTTGCCAGAGCCTGACATACCAGTGATTAAAACCACTTCGATCGCTTGTGTAGTCATGTGTAAATGATAACGGGTTTAGTGGTGACAATGGTGACAGTTATAAGTTTATGCAGCGATATGTCCCGCCGCCCGTCCAAGGTAAACAAGGACACCAAGCATTGTCACCATTGTCACCACTAAACCCGTTATCATTTACACATGACTACACAAGCGATCGAAGTGGTTTTAATCAC
>JANOSN010000106.1:0-1962 GCA_031415895.1 Polaromonas sp.
ATGATTAAAAAGGGGAAAATAGGCTTATTCACAGAAAAGCACCTCCCTTACTACTACTACTAATTTGAATTAAAGAATTAAACAGAAAGAAAAAAGAGGAAGAAATAGACATGATCATCCTGAAAGCTACCCAAGATAAAGTTTTATCCGCACTGCAATCGGTTGCTGGTATTGTCGAGCGCAGGCATACCCTGCCCATCTTGGCCAACGTGTTGATTCGCAAAACTGGCGATCAGCTGCAGCTGACCACCAGCGATTTAGAAATCCAAATTCGCACCGGCGCGCAGATGGACGGTGACGCAGGCAACTTCACCACCACCGTGGGTGCACGCAAGCTGATCGATATTTTGCGCACCATGCCGTCAGACCAAACGGTGTCGCTCGAGTCCAATGCCAGCAAGCTGATTTTGAAAGGTGGCAAGAGCCGCTTTACATTGCAAACCTTGCCTGCTGAAGATTTCCCGCTGGTGCAAGAGGCGGCTAATTTTGGCCCGGTGTTCAGCGTGCCACAAAAGACCTTGAAAGAGCTATTAGCCCAAGTATCTTTTGCCATGGCCGTGCATGACATTCGCTATTACCTCAACGGCATTTTGTTTGTCGCCGAAGGCAAAACACTCAGCCTGGTGGCCACTGACGGTCACCGCTTAGCCTTTAGCAGCGCGCAGCTGGATGTGGAAGTGCCCAAGCAAGAAGTCATCTTGCCGCGCAAAACTGTCATTGAAATGCAGCGCTTACTGAGCGACAGCGAAGGCCAAATTGAAATGCAATTTGCGGGTAACCAAGCCAAGTTTAGCTTTGGCGGTATGGAGTTTGTCACCAAGCTGGTCGAAGGCAAATTTCCAGACTACAACCGTGTGATTCCTAAGAACCACAAAAATATCATCACACTGGGCCGCGCCGCACTACTGGCCACACTGCAACGCACCGCTATTTTGACGAGTGAAAAATTCAAAGGTGTGCGCCTGAATATTGAGCCAGGCACTTTGCGCGTAGCGTCAAACAACGCCGAGCAAGAAGAGGCCGTGGATGAGCTGGACATTGACTACGCAGGTGACGCGATTGAGATTGGTTTTAACGTGACTTACCTTATTGACGCGCTGGGCAATATGCCGCAAGAAATGGTGCGCCTGGAGCTATCAGATTCCAACAGCTCAGCGCTGTTTACTATTCCCGACAACGCTACGTTCAAGTACGTGGTGATGCCGATGCGGATTTAACACAAGCCATCGTTCGGGCTGAGCCTGTCGAAGTGGCCATCGCGAACCCTTCGACAAGCTCAGGGTGAACGGGGTGTAAGGTAAGTAGGACAAGGGGCGATAAGCCCCTTAGGTATTTTTTAGAAGTAGATTTTTTGACTGGGATAGTGATGAGCCAAGAGCAAAACAACGATAAAAGCGGTGCAGATAACAAGCAGCCTGCCACGTCTAACGACGCGCAAAACGCTGACTATGGCGACGCATCGATTCAGATTTTGGAAGGTTTAGAAGCCGTGCGCAAGCGCCCTGGTATGTACATTGGCGATACATCAGACGGCACTGGCTTGCACCACTTGGTTTTTGAAGTGGTAGACAACTCGATTGACGAAGCCTTGGCTGGCCACTGTGACGATATCGTCGTCACTATTCATTCAGACAACTCAGTGAGCGTGACTGACAACGGCCGTGGTATCCCTACCCGCGTGAAGATGGACGACAAGCACGAGCCTAAGCGCAGTGCGGCAGAGATTGCCCTAACCGAGCTGCATGCAGGCGGCAAGTTCAATCAAAACAGCTACAAAGTATCTGGTGGCCTGCACGGCGTGGGCGTGAGCTGTGTGAACGCATTGAGCAAATGGCTACGCTTAACCGTGCGCCGCGAAGGCAAAGTGCACACCATGGAGTATGCCAAAGGTGTTGTGCAAAACCGCATACTTGAGAAGGTGGACGGCGTAGAGTTATCGCCCATGCGCACCTCAGGCGAAAC
>JANOSN010000107.1:0-5413 GCA_031415895.1 Polaromonas sp.
ATCCAAGCCGTGGCCACAATCAGCACGGCCCAAAATGCTACGCCATAGGCCAGCGGTTTGACCGTACCGTCCATGTGCGCGCCCAGCCAGCCGCCCATGGCAAACGCACACATCATCGACATAAAACCTACCAACGCAGACGCTGCGCCCGCAGCCTGTGGAAAAGGCCCCGCCGAACCAGACTGCCCAAACGACTGGTGCACACCATGCCCCAGCATGAACACACAAAACGGCGGCAAAATAGTCCATACACTGGCAAACCCCGCCATAGCCAAACCTGCCAGCAAAGTGCCCGAAACCAAGGTGAACCAGCCACCAATTCGTACGGTGCGCAGCACACCGAAGCGCACTAGCAAGCGGCGGCACATAAACGTGCCCACGATGTAGGACATCGACATCATGCCCATCACCACCGATTTGTATTTACCCGCCCTGCCTGCTATTACGCAGGGGTTTGGCGCCAGTATGGGGCAGGCGCAGTTGACGTTGACTGCACTGCTGTTGGCGTTTGGCATATCGCAGCTGGTGTGGGGGCCGCTGAGCGATCGGTTTGGGCGCAGACCTATTTTGATAGTCGGTTTGGCCGCCTATGCCGCTGCCGCAGTGGGCAGCATGTTTGCCAGCAGCATGGACCTATTGATTGCCTGGCGCGTGCTGCAGGGTGTGGCCATGGGCGCGGTGGTCATGTGCGCCCGCGCCATGACGCGCGACCTGTATGCCCCCGCTGACGGCGCACGGGTGATGAGCAAAGGCTTAAGTGGTCTAGGCTTTATTGCCTGCCTTAGCCCGTTGCTGGGTGGCCTGCTGACCGACTGGCTGGGCTGGCGCGCGGCAATGGCGGCGCTGTCAGTGTTCAGCGGTGCAGTGCTGGTGCTGGCGTATTTGAAATTTCAAGAAACCATTAAAACCCGCAATCTGCTGGCGCTGCAGCCTGCTACCTTGCTGCGCACTTGGGGCACGATTGTTAGGCACCCTACGTTTTGGGCTTACGCCATGCTGGCCACTACCTCCTATGGTGGGTTGTTTACGTTTTTGGCTACTTCGTCGTTTGTGTTTATCAAAGTGCTGGGTTTGTCTAAAACGCAATATGGTTTGGTGATGGGCATGATGTCGATGTCCTACATCGTGGGCACGTTTATGTGCCGCCGCTTGCTGGTGCACTTTGGTGTGCTGCGCACAGTGTGGATCGGCGGCTGGTTCACCTTGGTTTCGGGCACTTTGCTGGCAGGTTTGGCTATGGCTGGGTTTGCCAGTGTATGGACTATTTTGCCGCCGTTTTGTGTGTTTATGCTGGGGCATGGGGTGCACCAGTCCTGCGGGCAGTCTGGCTCGGTGGGGCCGTTTCCACAGGCTGCGGGCGCAGCATCAGCCTTGGCTGGTTTTATGATGATGGTATGTGCGTTTGCCATGGGCGGGTGGCTGGGCGCGCACATGGACGGTACGGTCAAACCGCTGGCCTATGGCGTAGCATTTTGGGCGGTGCTGATTGTGGCCACGGCTTGGATATTGGTGCAGCGGTATGGCCAGCAGCCCAAGCATTGAAGCGTCCGGTGCAATGCAACCCATGAAGCCGGCCTATATTTGCCTGGCTGGCCCTACTGCCAGTGGAAAAAGTGCGGCATCTTTGTTGATTGCACAGCACATCCCCGTAGAAATCATCAGCGTCGACTCAGCCTTGGTCTACCGCGGTATGGACATTGGCACCGCCAAGCCCACACGCGCTGAGCAAGCGCAGGTGCAGCACCATTTGATCGACATCATCGACCCCGCCAATAGCTACAGCGCCGCGCAGTTTGTGCAAGACGCTACGCGCTTGATAGCCGACGTACAGCAGCGCGGCAAGCTACCGCTGCTAGTGGGTGGCACCATGCTGTACTTTAAAGCGCTGCTAGGCGGCATAGATGATTTACCCCCAGCCAACCCCACAGTGCGTGCGCAGCTAGATTTAGAAGCCAGCACACTAGGCTGGCCCGCCATGCATGCCAAGCTGGCCGTGGTAGATGCCACAACTGCAGCGCGTCTTAGCCCTAACGATTCGCAGCGTATTCAACGCGCTTTAGAGGTGTATATTTCCACTGGAAAACCCCTCTCAGCACACCATTTAATTGCGCAAGCAGCTACTAAAAATATAGCTAATGATGTATTGCACGCACCACTGATCAGCCTGGAGCCGCAAGACCGCGCTTGGCTACACCAGCGCATTGCGCAGCGTTTTGAAGTGATGCTGCAAGCGGGCCTGCTTGATGAAGTAAAAGCCTTGCGTGCACGCGGCGACTTGCACCTAGACCTGCCCTCCATGCGCTGCGTGGGGTACCGACAAACATGGGACATGCTGGGCGGTGGTTTTGCTGAACATGAACTGCGCGACCGCTGCGTCGCTGCCACTCGCCAGTTGGCTAAACGGCAAATCACCTGGCTGCGCAGCATGCCGCAGCGCCATATCGTGCCGTGTGATCAACCCGGCGCTGACAAGGCGGTGCTGGCCTTGGTACAGTCGTGGCTATGACGCTGCGTATCGACAACTTAAGCAAACGCTATGGCGACACCGCCGTGTTTGCCAACGTGTCGCTGCAGGTGCAAGCTGGCGAGTTTGTGGCCATTGTGGGTGAATCAGGCGTGGGCAAATCCACCTTGCTCAACTGCATGGCCGGGCTAGACAGCTGGGACACAGGCAGCGTGCATGTGGGCAGCGCACACCTAGACGCGATGAACGCCGAGCAACTGGCCGTGTGGCGCAGGCAAGCCGTGGGCTTTGTGTTTCAGGCATTCCATGTACTGCCGCACTTAGACGTAGCGCAAAACGTGGGTTTGCCGCTGATGCTACTGGGACAGTCTAAAGCCATCATTCAAGAGCGTGTGGCGCAAATGCTAGCCGCTGTTGGTTTGCAAGGACTTGGTACTCGCCTGCCCCAGCAGCTGTCGGGCGGCCAACTGCAGCGCGTAGCCATTGCCCGTGCCTTGGTACACCGCCCACCTTTGGTATTGGCCGACGAACCCACAGGCAACCTGGACACCACCACCGCAGCCAAGGTGATGGACACCTTGATTGCGCAAACGCGCGAGCATGGCTCGTCTCTGGTATTGGTAACCCATTCAGAGGCTGCTGCAGCGCGTGCAGATCGGGTGCTGCACCTCACTGCTAATGGCATTGCGCCATCTTGACTGCAGTGGCTTCAGAGTCAGGCAGCTCACCATACTGGCGGGATGTGCTAAATCAGCTTTTTGCTGCGCAAGTGTTTGGCTAAGCCGCAGTAGCCTTCTTTGTTCAAAATATCGTTTTCAACTTTTGCGGGCAGCAGCTTTTCTTTGACATCAGCGGCTACAGCGTTGCCCTGAGATTCGCGCACAAAGCCAAGGGCCTGTTCAAACCTAGAAACCTCGATGCGGCATGGGTCAATGGTGGCAACAAGCTTTGGAGCTGTTGTGGTCTGCGCTATGCTTGAGCAGCTGATCAAAAGGGTGACCGCCAGGGCTGCGGAATTCAAAATAATTTTCATACATTGAAGTTTAATTAAATTACTGCAGTGCAACAAAATAAGAAATACCGTTCTGCCAACTATGTCACCGAACTCGCGTAATCCACCACTTTCAGTGCACACAGACCTGCCAACTAATTCACACAGTGTGTGGCCGCTGCTACGCACCTTCTCGTGGCAAGAGGTGCTGCACCACCCTTGGCGCACTACGGCAGCTGTGGTAGCTATTACTTTAGGAGTAGCACTGGCTTTTGCGGTGCATTTAATCAATGCCAGTGCGCTAAGTGAATTTTCTACTGCGGTACGCGCAGTTAACGGCCAGCCTGACCTAGAGCTGCGTGCTGCCAGTGGCAACCTGGACGAAAACATCTACGGGCGCGTAGCCCAACACCCCAGCATAGACCTGGCCAGCCCGGTGCTAGAAATCAGCACTTACGCGCTAGACGCGCAGGGCAATAAGCTACCGATCAAGGTGCTGGGCTTAGACGCGCTGGTGGCAGCCAGTATGTCGCCCGCCTTGATGCCTGTGCCACTTGCTGCGTCGCTGTCCAAACCTACTGCATCCAACAACCCCACCGCAGGCGATGAGCGTTTTGCCATGTTCTCGACCAATGCTGCTTTTTTAAACGCTAATGCACGCAATTTGGCTAACCCTGCAGGCGCTGGTTCAACTTCCGCAGCAGCATCGCTCAGTTTGATCACCGGCCTGCGCAGCACACAGGTAACGGTGGCAGGCAGTGTGGCAGCCGGTGGTGGTGCACTGGCGGTGATGGACATAGCTGCAGCGCAAGACTTATTTGGCCTGCAAGGCCAAGTTACCCGCATAGACCTTCGCCTAAAGGCTGGCAGTGATAAAGCGGCATTACTCAAAGACCTAGCCCTGCCCTCAGGCGTACAAGCGCAGGCACCGGGCGATGCAGAGCAGCGCATAAGCAACTTGTCGCGCGCTTACCGCGTCAACATGACAGTGCTGGCGCTGGTGGCGCTGTTTACTGGGGCGTTCTTGGTGTTCTCGGTGCTGTCGCTGAGCGTGGCTAAGCGTGCGCAGCAAATGGCGCTGCTGGGTGTGCTGGGGCTGACCGCGCGGCAGCGGCTGCAACTGGTGTTGGCCGAGGCCGCTGCACTGGGTGTAGTGGGCAGTGCACTAGGTATTGCACTGGGCACGGCACTGGCAGCGCTGGCTATGCGCCTGCTGGGGGGCGACTTGGGCGGTGGCTATTTTGCTGGCGTGGCCCCTTCGCTGCAGTGGGGGCCATTGGCGGCGTTGGTGTACGCGGTGTTGGGCGTTGCAGCATCGGTGGTGGGCGCTTGGTGGCCTGCACGTGCAGCGCAGCATTTGCCTTTAGCCCAAACACTGAAAGGCTTAGGCGCAGCTGCGCAGCGCGGTAAGGGTGTGCTGATTGCTCTGTTTTTTGTAGCTATTGCAGCAGTATTTATATGGACTCCAGCCGTATTTGGCATACCACTGGGGGCGTATATCGCCATTGGTGCGCTGCTGGTGGGTGGCATTGGCCTGCTACCACCGCTGGTAGCGCTGGCCTATGACCGTATAGCGCCGTATGTGGCTGCCCGCGCGCTACCCATGCTGGCCATAGAGCGTGCACGCCGCGTGCGCGAGACAGCGGCGGTGGCCGTAAGCGGCGTGGTGGCGGCACTGAGCTTGGCTGTAGCGCTGACGGTAATGGTGGCTAGTTTTCGTACATCCGTGATGCAGTGGCTTGACGTGGTGCTGCCCGCACCGCTGTATGTGCGCACCGCCAACAGCAGCGCTGCGGGCCAAGTGCTGAATTTTTCTGGCGCCCAGGTGCAGGCTATGGGCCAGCTGCCCGGTGTAGCGCGCGTAAGCGGCCTGCGCACTGTGCAGTTGCAGCTTGACCCAGCGCAGCCCAGCGTGATGCTAATTGCCCGGCCGCTGGACAACCCCGCCACCGATTTGC
>JANOSN010000108.1:0-3371 GCA_031415895.1 Polaromonas sp.
TCAACGAATTATCATTGCGGCTAATCCTCAGCCCACTACAAGCGGCCTGCTGTGCCGTAGGGCTGTCGCCACCGATTCGAACTTCGGGCTCGAGGAACGCAAATGCAGGGGATCAGGAATTTAGATGTTTGAGCGCAGCGAGTTTCTAAATTCCCCCCGGAATGTGGCGCTGCAGATGCTTGCCCGCAGGGCCCGTGGTTCGGGTGGCGATAGCCCTACGGCGCAGCAGGTCGCGTCTTAGTAGAACGAATAAAAGCTAGGACAAAGAAATCGTCCTAAACATACCTTTTACCAACAGAATATGCCGATAGTCCAAGTATTCATTGCTCAATAAGCTATTAAATCAATAGCGATGAAGATTACTTATAACTACGCGCATCCTCAATCACTTTGCCATCATTGGGTAAGCTACCCGGGCTGACCAGCTCTACATCGCCGCGCAGCTTGGTCACATCACGGATTGCATCGCTGATTTTTTGCGCTAATGCGTCAGGGCCAGAGCAACTGGTTTCTACACGCAGCAGCATGGCATCGTTGGCCATCTCGCCGCTCACCACCAAGCGGGCTTTGGATACTTCAGGAAAGCGCTTGGCGATCTCGGCTATTTGGCCGGGGTGCACAAACATGCCGCGAATTTTTGTGGTTTGGTCGGCGCGGCCCATCCAGCCTTTGATGCGCGTGTTGGTGCGGCCCGTGGGGCAGTGCCCGGGCAGCACGGCAGTCAGATCGCCAGTGCCAAATCTAATCAAGGGGTAGGTGGGGTTCAGCGTGGTTACCACCAGCTCGCCCACTTCGCCTTCGGGCACGGGGTCGCCGGTGCCGGGGCGCACGATCTCGACAATCACGCCTTCGTCTAATACCAAGCCTTCGCGGGCCGAGGTTTCATACGCAATCAAGCCTACATCGGCGGTGGCAAAGCACTGGCTACCATTAATGCCGCGCTGCAAAAACCACTCACGCAGGCTGGGCGTAAATGCTTCGCCGCCAAACATGGCTTTGGTCAAGCTGGGCATTGGTGTGCCCATGTCCAAGGCTTTTTCAACAATGATTTTTAAAAAGCTCGGTGTGCCAATGTAGCCATGGGGCTTAAGTTCGGCAATGGCTTGCACTTGCTGCTCGGTTTGGCCAGTGCCGGCCGGGAACACGGTGCAGCCCAGCGCGTGGGCACCGGTTTCCATCATCGACCCGGCGGGTGTGAAGTGGTAGCTAAACGCGTTGTGCACTAGCTCGCCTGCGCGAAAACCACTGGCGTGGATGGCGCGGGCCATGCGCCAGTAGTCGCGCGAGCTGCCCTCGGGCTCATAAATCGGGCCGGGGCTGGCAAACACGCGGGGCATATGGGGGCCGTACGCTACAGCGCTGAATCCGCCAAACACATCGGCACCACCACCACCAGCGGCTGCAGCATCGCGCCCAGTTTTTTGGCGGGCGTGCAGCTCGGCCTTGCGGGTCACGGGCAGTTTAGCCAGCGCAGCGCGACTGTCACGCTGCTAGCGTCTATGCCTGATAGTGCATCGCGCATGGCAGCAGCTCGGGTTTGCGCGTGGGCAATTTGCGCAGGCAGTGCGGCCATGTGTGCGGCCTCGCGTGCAGCATGGTCGCGGGTTTCTAGGGCATCATAAAATTCGGTCATAGGCAACTCCTCTGAACCTGATAGTCTGCTATTTATTTAATAGCTAACTAAGCAGTAAATGCTTGGACTACAGGCATATTTAATGGTTAAAAGCGTGCTTCAGCACACTTTAAGCTAACCAGCGCTTGCGGCGCTTGTAGCTTTTCACGTCTTTAAAGCTTTTCTTCTCACCATCACCGCCACCGGTGCCTAGGTAAAACTCTTTCACGTCTTCATTGGTGGCCAGTTCTTTGGCGGGGCCGTCCATCACAATGCGGCCGCTCTCCATGATGTAGCCGTAGTCGGCGTAGCGCAGCGCCATGTTGGTGTTTTGCTCGGCCAGTAAAAAGGTCACGCCTTCTTTGATGTTCAGGTCTTTGACAATCTCAAACACTTCTTCCACGATCTGTGGGGCCAAGCCCATCGACGGCTCGTCCAGCAGCACCATAGTGGGGTTGGCCATCAGCGCGCGGCCAATGGCGCACATTTGCTGCTCACCACCCGAGGTGTACGCCGCTTGTGATGTGCGGCGGGTTTTCAGGCGCGGAAAGTAGTTGTACACTTTTTCTAAATTGGCTGCTATTTGCGCTTTGCTTTTCACGGTGTAGGCACCCGTGAGCAAGTTTTCTTCAATGGTTAAGTGGGCAAAGCAGTGGCGGCCTTCCATCACTTGCACCACGCCGCGCTGCACTAAATCAGCTGGGCTCAGGTTTTCAATGCGCTCACCGCGCAGTTCGATGCTGCCTTTGGTGACAGCGCCGCGCTCGCCTGACAGCAAGTTACTGACAGCGCGCAATGTGGTGGTTTTGCCAGCGCCGTTGCCACCCAAAATAGCCACAATACCGCGCTCAGGCACTTGCAAGCTCACGCCTTTCAACACCAAGATGACGTGGTTGTAAATGACCTCGATACCGTTCACGTTCAGAACGATATTGGGCGTACTGGTAGGGGTGGGATTTGTTTCCATCATGTGCTCTTTGCTAGTTCAAAGCACACGGTAAGCTGTGTGTTTTGAACTAGCAGCTCCGAAGAGCCGCTAGCGTGAAAGAAGACCGCAAGCTATGCAGCTTGAAGCCTTCGCGCTGTTAAGACTGGCAGTCAGCGCCATCGCGGCGTGTCAGCTTTTTCTCAGCGGCGTACTTGTCAGCAGCGGCTTTGACCATGGGGTTGATCAACTGCTCGTCGCCTTGCAGCCAGTCAGAAGTCCAGTTGAACTTAGCGCCGTCCCAGGTGTGCACACGTGCCCAGGCAGCGCCCATGTGGTCTTTGCAGCTGGTCGACAGTGGGCGCATCACGCCTTTAAAGCCCAGTGCATCCAGTTTGGCTTGCGTAAGGTTCAGGTTCTCATAGCCCCAGCGCGCTTGCTCACCCGTCATCACTTTGCCTTTGCCAAAGCGGTCTTGGGCAGAGCGCACGCCTTCAATAGCAAACATCGCGCTCATCATGCCGCGCATGTACAACACTTGGCCCACTTCTTCTTTAGGCCCAGTGCCTTGGCCTTTGCCGTGCACTTTGTCTAAAGTCTCTTTGGCTACTGCCGCTTGGGTTTCTGCGCCATGCTGCATCATGATGGCGTTGTAGCCCTTGGCACCTTCACCCACGTCTTTTACATCAGGCTCAGCACCTGCCCACCACACGCCATACATTTTGTCGCGTGGGTAGCCAGTGGCTTGTGCTTCTTTGAGCGCGGTAGAGTTCATCACACCCCAACCCCAGTTGAGCACATAGTCAGGCTTGTTTTGGCGAATCTGCAGCCAAG
>JANOSN010000109.1:0-1433 GCA_031415895.1 Polaromonas sp.
TCAACGCTATGTGCGCAGACCATTGGAATTGGCAAGTAAAAAATCCCAATGGTTTTGCAAGTTAAGAACATTTTGGTTAGCTACACAGCATAGCGGCGATAATTTAAATTATTTGACAAGGTACACACCATGATATTAGTCACAGGTGGCGCAGGTTTTATTGGCTCTAATTTTGTATTGGACTGGTGCAAAACCAGTAAAGAGCCCGTCATCAACCTTGACAAGCTTACCTATGCAGGCAACGCCAGCAACTTGGCCAGCCTGCAAGGCAGCCCCCAGCATATTTTTGTGCACGGTGACATTGCCGACACCGCCTTGATAGACAGTCTGCTGGCAAAGCACCAGCCACGCGCCATCATCAACTTTGCAGCCGAAAGCCATGTAGACCGCTCTATCCACGGCCCTGAAGACTTTATTCAAACCAATATTGTGGGCACCTTCAAGCTACTGGAGGCAGTGCGGGCCTATTGGGGCGGTTTAGGTGATGAGGCCAAAAAATCATTTCGATTTTTGCATGTATCGACCGACGAGGTATATGGCTCTCTATCGCCCACTGCCCCAGCCTTCACCGAAAAGCACACCTACGAGCCCAACAGCCCCTACAGCGCCAGCAAGGCCGCCAGCGACCACCTGGTGCGCGCCTACCACCACACCTACGGCCTGCCTGTGCTAACCACCAACTGCAGCAACAACTACGGCCCCTACCACTTTCCCGAAAAGCTCATTCCACTGATGATTGTCAACGCGCTGGCAGGCAAGCCCCTGCCCATCTACGGCGATGGTATGCAAATCCGCGACTGGCTGTATGTAAGCGACCACTGCAGCGCCATACGCCGCGTGCTTGAGGCAGGAACATCCGGCGAAACATACAACATAGGCGGCTGGAACGAAAAACCCAACATCGAAATTGTCAAAACTATCTGCGCCCTGCTAGACCAGCTGCGACCCAAAGCCGACGGCAGCAGCTACACCAGCCAAATCACCACCGTCACCGACCGCCCCGGCCACGACAGGCGCTACGCCATTGACGCCACCAAGATCCATAAAGAGCTGGGCTGGAAGCCTGCAGACACCTTCGACAGCGGTATCCGCAAAACCGTGCAATGGTACTTAGACCATGCAGACTGGGTAGCCCAAGTGCAAAGTGGCGCGTACCGCGACTGGGTGCAAAAGCAATATGCGGTGGTTTAATTTATCCAAGCAATGCATTTCGTTATAACATCCGTCGCATGACCTCCATATCCAGCATGCCCACCAGCAGACAGCAGCTTGCGCAGCGCAGCGAAGCTTACATTAAGCAAACATAGCAGGCCCACTTGCAGCCAGGCACCCCGGTGTACTTGTACGGTTCGCGCGCACGCAAAGACCACCACTGGAATTCAGACTACGATCTTTGGATAGACAGTGAATTGCCAAGCGCTTTGGTGCATACC
>JANOSN010000110.1:0-10344 GCA_031415895.1 Polaromonas sp.
AGTTCCTAAATTTCCCCCACGTCGAGCACTGCAGATGCTTGCCCGCAGGGCCCGTGGTTCGGGTGGCGATAGCCCTACGGCACAGCAGGTCGCGTTCTAGAACAACGAAACAAAACTAGAAACAAAGCATATACCTAAAAACACACATTTACGAAAGAAATAAACCCATAGTCCAAGCATTCATTACTCAGACAGCTACAAATTCAATAGCATTTAAGAAGTCTTGCGTAAACTACGACTCAACAGCACTACAGGTATCAAGCCCACCAAGACCAGTGCCAGACTCGGTAACGCAGCTTCGCCCAAACGCTCGTCGCGGGCTAGCTGGTAGGCCATTACGGCCAGAGTGTCGTGGTTGAACGGGCGCAGCACTAAGGTAGCGGGCAGCTCTTTCATCACGTCGACGAAGACTAGTAGCGTTGCTACCAAAGTAGAGCGGCGCAGCAGCGGCCAGTGCACGCGGCGCCACAGGGCAAAACCTGTTACCCCTAGCGTGCGCGCGCTGTCGTCCATACTCAGTGGCACGCGGCTGTAGCCGCTTTGGATACTTTGCAACGCCACAGCACTAAAGCGCACTAGATACGCCCACACAACCCCCAGCACCGTCGCGGTCACCACATAGCCCACGCCCCAAGTGGGCTGCGCAGCTTGCAGCGCGCCTACGGGGATGAGCAAGCCCACCACTATCACTGCGCCCGGCACTGCGTAGCCCATGCTGGCAATATGCAGCGCAGCGCGTGTGGCCACATTAGGGCTGCGGCGCACTGCAAATGCGATGGCCAGTGCCATGCCCACGGCCAACACAGCTGCAATACTGGCAAGTTTGAGGCTATTGATAGCCCAGCCGCCAAAGGCTGCCCACGGCAACGGCGCATCCGTGCTGCGCAAGCCCTCAAGCAATGGCCGCAGCATGAACAGCACTGGCAGCACAAAACCCAGCAGCACTGGTAAGCCGCAAATTAGCCACGCAACAACCAATCGCTTGCCGTGCAGCGCCACAGGGCGTGCTTCCTGGCTACCTGCACGCGTGCCCTTGCCAGTGGCAAAGCGCATTTTTTGTTGTGCATGGCGCTCTAATTTAAGCAAGATGGCAACCATCACCAACAAACACACCGCTAGTTGGGCTGCGGCCAATCGTGAGTCCATCGCCAGCCACGCTTTGTAAATGCCAGCAGTAAAAGTTTGGATACCAAAATAACTGGATACGCCGTAGTCGGCCAATGTCTCCATCAGCGCCAGTGCCACGCCCGCTGCAATAGCGGGGCGTGCTAGTGGCAGGGCTACGGTTTTAATGCGGCGTTTGAGCGGTGCGCCCAGCAGGCGTGCGGCCTCCATCAGGTGGGTGGCGCGCTCTGCCAGTGCTGCGCGAGCTAGCAGGTACACATACGGGTATAGCGTGAAGACAAACACCAGCACCGCCCCGCCCAAGCTGCGCACCTCGGGCAGCACGCGGCCTTGCAGCCCCAGCGCTGTGCGTATAAAACTTTGTGCAGGCCCAGCGTATTGCAAAAAATCGGTATACGCATAGGCCACCACATAGGCGGGCATAGCTAAGGGCAGCAGCAGCGCCCATTCAAAAAACTTACGTCCTTTAAATTCAAAAAGAGTCACCGCACAGGCCGTAGCCGCGCCCAGCAGCCCCACACCCAGCGCCACCATCAGGCACAGCGCTATCGACGTTAACGCGTATTGGGGCAGCACCGTGCTGGCCATTTCAACCAAAATTTGCGTGCTTTCGGTGCTCCACTGCAGCACCGAGGCCAGCACGGCCAGCACGGGCAACACGATCAGCGCGGCAATTATCAAAAGCAAAGGTTGGGCTAGGCGGTTCATTCTTTGGCGGTTTCAAAACCCATCGTAATCTAAATGAGAATTGTAATCATCTAGAATAACCATATGTTTTTAGACCTTCACCATCTGTCGGTGCAATATGCAGGCCGCACGCAACCCGCCGTGGCAGACGTATCGTTTGGCCTTACCGCAGGCCAAATTGGGGTGCTGATTGGCCCATCGGGCTGTGGCAAAACCACCCTTTTGCGCGCGGTGGCAGGGTTAGAAAGGCTGAGCACAGGCAAGATCAGTTTATCGGGTGTGACGGTTAGCACGGCTAAAGAGTCAATTGCGCCTGAAGACCGCCGCATTGGCATGGTGTTTCAAGACTACGCGCTATTTCCGCATTTAGACGTGGGGCAAAACGCAGGCTTTGGCATTTACGACTGGCCTAAAAAAGAACGCCAAGCCCGCGTAGGCGAGGTGCTGGATTTAGTCGGCTTAGGCGATGTGCGCCGCCGCTACCCGCACGAGCTGTCGGGCGGGCAGCAGCAGCGTGTGGCGCTAGCGCGCGCTTTAGCACCTAAGCCGCAATTGCTGCTGCTGGACGAGCCGTTTTCTAACCTTGATGTAGACCTGCGTGAACGTTTGGCCCACGAGGTGCGCGGCATTTTAAAAGCCGCTGGTGCCACAGCACTGTTTGTCACGCACGACCAGTTAGAAGCCTTTGCCATTGGCGATGTAATTGGCGTGATGCACGAGGGCGCGCTGCACCAATGGGCCGATGCCTACACGCTGTACCACCGCCCTGCTACGCGGTTTGTAGCAGACTTTATTGGCCACGGTGTTTTTAGTAAAGCCACGGTAGAAGTGCACGAAGAAAACGGCGCTGTGCACAAGCACGTAGTCACCCCACTGGGCGAGCTGCACGACATAAGCCTGGCCGAGCTGTCCAAGCTGCCCATAGGCCAGTGTGATGTGCTGCTACGCGCTGATGACATCATTCACGACGACGCATCCCCCGTGCAAGCGCAGATCGTGCGCAAGGCGTTTCGTGGCAATGAGTTTTTATATACCTTGAAGTTAAAAACTGGCGAAACCGTCATGGCCCATGTGCCCAGCCACCACGACCACAAGCTGGGTGAATGGATAGGTATTCGGCCCGAGGTAGACCACGTGGTGACGTTTGCGTCTTAATCTCAAAATCGCAATCACTAGCGCCATCGTGAAGCCATTGTGAGGTGTGTGAACCCAGCGTGAAGTGCATGTTATGGTGATAATTGCAGCATACTTTCACCTAAACTCTACATGCCTTTAGACGCACCCGCACGCTCTTTTTCTCTGTTCAAACGTTGCTTACCCAAGACTTGGGCCGTGCGTCTAACCATAGCGCTGGCCGCTGTGTTAGCTATCGGTTTACTGGTGCTGGGTATCGCTACCTTCATGGTCTACTCGCAACTGCCTAGCTTAGACACACTCACCGATTACCAACCCAAGCAACCACTGCGCGTGTTTACTTCAGACGGTGTGCAAATAGGTGGCTTTGGCAGCGAGCGGCGCATCTACCAGCGCATAGACCAAATCCCCAAGCTCATGAAAGACAGCTTGCTGGCTACCGAAGATGCGCGCTTTTACGAGCACCGAGGCGTTGACCCCATCAGCGTGGTGCGGGCGATGGTGTCTGTAGTTTCTGGCGGCACGGTGCGCCGCATACAAGGGGGTTCCACCATTACGCAGCAAGTGGCACGCACTTTTTTACTCACCCGCGAGCGCACGGTGTCACGCAAATTCAAAGAAGCGCTGCTGTCGCTGCGTATCGAGTCTGAGCTGAGCAAAGACCAAGTGCTGGAGCTGTACATGAACGAGATCTATTTAGGATCGCGTGCCTATGGTTTTGAAGCTGCAGCGCAAACCTACTTTGGCAAAACCTTGGCCGCCTTAAGCCCAGCCGAATGCGCCATGCTGGCGGGCCTGCCGCAGAACCCGCACCACGTTAACCCCTTAAGCAACCCAGAGCGCGCAAAGGCACGCCAGCGTATGGTGCTGGCGCGCATGGCAAAAGTCGGTGTGATCAGCGAGACGCAATACGCTGCAGCCAAAATAGAGCCGCTGGTAATACGTAAATCTAACATCACTGAGGTGCACGCAGAGTATGTTGCCGAGACTGCGCGCCAACAAGTGTTTGCCCAGTTTGGTGAGAAGGCCTACACCCAAGGCTTTGATGTCGTCACCACACTGGTGGCCGCTGAACAACAAGCCGCCTACCAGGCCCTGCGCCGCACACTGATTGAGCACGCACAGCGCCAGCCTTGGCGTGGCCCACAAGACAGCGAAGATTTACCCAGCCACTTGCTTGATGACGACCCCGCCATTGCGCAGGCCTTAAGCGACACCGACGATGACCAAGACCTGCGCGCCGCTATCGTGACTGCAGCCAGCCCAAACGCTGTCACCGCAGTGCTAGTCTCAGGCGAGGTTATCAAAATCGACAAATCCGGCCTGCGCTTGGTGCAAACTGGCATTAGCCCCAAAGCGGCCAAAGGTTTAGCGATTAAGCGCGGCTCCATCGTGCGGGTGTTGCAGCAAGGCAAGGGCTGGCTGCTCACGCAATGGCCGCAAGCCGAAGGTGCCATGGTGGCGCTGAACCCCGCCACGGGCGAGGTACGGGCCTTGGTGGGCGGTTTTGATTTTGCAGAAAACCAATTCAACCACGTCACACAAGGTTGGCGTCAACCCGGCTCTAGCTTCAAGCCTTTTATCTACGCCGCTGCGTTAGACCATGGTGTGCTGCCAGAAACCTTGGTTAACGATATGCCGCTAACCAACGTAGGCAGCTGGAGCCCCAGTAATTCTGATGGCAGTACCGATGGCCCCATCACCGTGCGCGAGGCATTAGCCCGTTCTAAAAATCTGGTCACCATCCGGCTGGTGCAGCTGCTGGGCGCACCCGCTATGCGCGATTGGACAGCACGCTTTGGCTTTGATGTACAGCGCCAACCCGACAACTTAACGCTGGGTTTAGGCACTGGCGCCACCACACCGCTGCAGCTGGCCAGTGCCTATGGCGTGTTGGCCAATGGTGGTTATCTGCTGCCCACCACGCTGATCCGCAGCGTCACGAGTAGCAAAGGCCAAGTGGTTTTTAAAGCGCCAGTGCACACATTGACAGATAGCCTGCGCGTGACCAGCGAGCGCAACACTTTTGTCACCAACACCTTGCTGCAAGAGGTCACCCGTGCGGGCACCGCCGCGCGCGCCCAAGCCACATTAAAACGCTCTGACCTGTACGGTAAGACGGGCACCACCAACGAAGTGCTAGACGCTTGGTTTGCAGGCTTTCAGCCTGGCCTAGTGGCCGTGGTGTGGGTGGGCTATGACACGCCGCGCAGCTTGGGCAGCCACGCCTCAGGCGCGTCGCTGGCGCTGCCCGCGTGGATCGAGTTTATGGCCGCTGCACTAAAGAACGTGCCAGTCAAAGAAGTAGCCGCACCTGCCGACGTGATCAAAGTGGATGGCCAGTGGCGCTACAGCGATTGGGCACTGGGCGGGGGCATTGACAGCCTGGGGCTGGACGACCAAGTTATTGAGCCGGGGTTGATTCCGCAGCCTGGTGCACCATCTGTTGTACCACCTGTTGTAGATGCTGCGCCCAAGCCCGCCGATCCCGTCCATTCGCAGCCTCCGGTTCTGCAAAATGCACCCTAGCCACCACCGGTGCACTACTGAGCAAACGCCATACCGAGGTGACCAAGTCATCATCGTCAATGTAGGCTGGTGTGAGGCTAAGCGCACCAGTCTCACCATCCAAATAACGCAACGCCACAGGCTGAATAGGCGCGTGCACAGAGATAGCAGCTTGGATTAAGTTGCCATGGAACGGCAACACTACCGACCCATCGCTGGTGGTGCCCTCAGGAAACACGGCAATCATTTGCGCTAGGTGCCCCGGCGCGGCAGGTTTGAGCGCGTCAGCAATGTGGTGCACCACCCGCATGGCATCGCGGCGGGAGGTGCGTTCAATGTACAGCGTGCCAGCGTTGGTGGCCAGCCAGCCAATTAGTGGCCACGATTTGATCTCAGACTTTGATACAAAACACACAGGCTGCACCGCTAACATCACCAAGATATCTAACCACGAAATATGATTAGCTACTACCAGTAAAGGCCCTTGGGTGCGCGGCGTGCCCGATGTGCGCAGCTGCACTTCTAATATTTTTAAAAAATCTTGCGCCCATTGCTGCACATGCGCCGCGCGTTGCGGTGGTGTGGCATGTTTAAAGCGCCGCGAGATCGTCCACATACCGCCCAGCAGGTGCGCAGTGCAACGCAACACCTTGACTAAAGCTGTGCCAGTACGTCTACCTTTGCGGAGCATGTTTACCTATCAAAACCTGTTGTAGTCCAAGTATTTATTACTCAAGCAGCTATAAAATTAATAGTAACGGTACTTAAGCTTCATACGCTACGTGGCCAGACACCACCGTGCAGCGCACCTTGCCTTGCATGTGCATGCCGCCCATATCGTGCGCAAACGGCGTGTGCTTGCCTTGGCTTTTAAGTGCATCGCTGCTCACACTCCATTGCGCCGCTGGGTCAAACACGCACACATCAGCTACGCCGCCAGCCACCAGTTGGCCCAGGCTGGCTTGCAAGGTGCCCAGTGATGCGCCTATCACTTTGGCAGGGTGCAATGTAATACGCGCTAAGGTTTGACTTAGGTTTTGACCACTGGCCTCGCCCCATTTCAAAGCAAGGCTAAGCAATAGCTCTAAGCCAGTAGCACCCGGCTCGGCTTCAGCAAAGGGCAAGTTTTTAGCATCTGCCTCTACTGGGTTGTGGTCGCTTACCAGCGCGTCAATAGTGCCATCGGCCAGCGCAGCTTGCAGGGCATCGCGGTCGCGCTGCTGGCGCAGCGGCGGGCACAGGCGGGCACGGCTGTCAAAGTAGCCAATGTCGCCTTCGGTTAAATGCAGCGAGTTAATGCTGACATCGCAGGTCACTTGCAAGCCATCGGCTTTGGCTTGGCGCACCAAATCAACACCGGCAGCACTGCTGATGCGGCACAGGTGTACGCGGGGACCATCGGCAGCAGGTCGGCTGCCGCTGCGTTGGGCGTTGCCGCTCAGTGCACGCATCAGTTCAAAAATAATATGCAGCGCAATCGTCTCAGCTGCCACAGGCACGCCCGCCAAGCCCAGTCGTGTGGCCAACGCGCCGCTGGCGGCCACGCCCTTACCCAAGTGCAGCTCTTGCGGGCGCAGCCACACGGTGTAGCCAAAGGTGGCGGCGTATTGCATGGCGCGTTGCAGCACCTGCGTGTTGGCTAGCGGCACCTCAGCTTGGCCAAAACCTACACAGCCCGCCTCGGTCAGCTCGGCCATTTCGGTCAGGGTTTCGCCCTGCAAATTGCGCGTTAATGCACCCAGCGGGAACACCCGTGACTGGTGGAGTTTTTCAGCACGAAACTTCAGCATTTCTACCAAACCCGGCTCGTCCAGCACAGGGTCGGTATCTGGCGGGCACACCAGCGACGTCACACCGCCCGCCACCGCAGCACCTAGCTCGCTTTCTAGCATGCCTTCATGCTCATAGCCCGGTTCGCGCAGGCGGGCACACAGGTCAATTAAACCGGGCGCAACAATGCAGCCTTTGGCGTTGATCGTTTTGCTGGGCGCAAAATCTGCGGGGACATTTTGGATAGCGATGATACGGCCTGCGGCAATCGCCACATCACATACTTGGTCAAAACCACTGGCGGGGTTGATAACACGGCCACCTTGGATCAGTATTTTCATTTTTCTTGTCCTCTGTGCTTATGCTTGAAAATTTACGCTTCGTTCCCAGCCACAATACTCATCACCGCCATGCGCACAGCAATACCGTAGGTTACTTGCGGCAAGATCACGCTTTGTTTGCCGTCGACCACGGCAGAGTCAATTTCTACGCCTCGGTTGATCGGGCCGGGGTGCATGACAATGGCATCAGGTTTGGCTATGCGAAGCTTCTCGGGCGTGAGGCCAAAGCTTTTGAAATACTCTTGGCTCGATGGCAGCAGCGCACCGCTCATGCGCTCGTTTTGCAGGCGCAGCATGATGATGACGTCAGCGTCTTTAATGCCTTCTTCTAGTGTGTGGCACACGCGCACGCCCATTTGCGCCATGTCGCCGGGCACCAAGGTTTTAGGGCCTACAGCGCGCACTTCGGCGCAGCCTAGTGTGGTGAGGGCGTGAATGTCTGAGCGGGCTACGCGGGAGTGCAGCACATCGCCCACGATGGCTCCGGTGAGGTTAGAAAAATCGCCTTTGTAGTGGCGAATGGTGTACATGTCTAGCAGGCCCTGCGTAGGGTGCGCGTGGCGGCCGTCGCCTGCATTGACCACGTGCACGTGCGGGGCGACGTGTTGCGCAATCAGGTAAGGCGCACCTGACTCACCGTGGCGCACCACAAAAATGTCGGCAGCCATCGCGCTGAGGTTGGCAATCGTGTCTAGCAATGATTCGCCTTTGCTGGCCGACGAACGGGCGATGTCTAGGTTGATCACATCGGCACTCAGCCGCGTGGCAGCAATCTCAAACGTGGTGCGGGTGCGGGTGGAGTTTTCAAAGAATAAATTGAAAACTGATTTACCACGCAACAAGGGCACCTTTTTAACCTCGCGGTCGCTCACTGACACAAAATTAGCGGCAGTATCTAAGATGTGGGTGAGGATAGCTTTGGGCAAACCTTCGGTAGACAGCAGGTGAATTAACTCGCCGTTTTTATTGAGTTGGGGGTTGCGTTTGTAGAGCATTGTGGGTTGCCTCTTTTTTTAAGATTTGTCTGCAGTGCGGACTTCAAAGCTCAGCTTGCCATCGTCGCTGCGGGCCAAGGCCAGCTGCTGCTCGGGCGGCAGGGCTACGCGGGCTGCGGCAAAACTGGCCTCAATGGGTAATTGGCGGCCGCCACGGTCTACCAGCACGGCAAGTTGCACCTTGGCAGGGCGACCAAAGTCAAACAGCTCGTTTAACACCGCGCGGATGGTGCGGCCGGTGTACAGCACATCGTCTAGCAAAATAATATCAGCGCCGTTCACATCAAACGGAATTTGCGTTTGCGCGCTGCTGGCCAAGCCGCGCTGGGCAAAGTCATCACGGTGCATGGCCGATGAGATCACGCCGTGTTTACCGGGCAGCCCAAGGTCTTTGTGCAATGCCTCAGCCAGCCACGCACCGCCCGAGGTGATGCCCACCAAATGCGTATCAGCGCTGCGCAGGCTGCGCACGCCGGCCAGCAATTGCGCATACAAAGCGGCTGCGTCCAGTGTGAGAGAACTCATGGAATATCCCTTAAAAATTGCTCCAAAATGATACGTGCCGATTCGGCATCTAGGTCTTTAGCGCCTTGTGCTGCAGCCTCAACGCTGCTGTAGCGCTCGTCTACCTCGTGCACTGGCAGGTTGAATCTGCCACTGAGCTGTCGCGCAAAACGCTGTGCGCGCTGCGTCATGTCGTGGGCGTTGCCGTCAGGGTGGCGCGGCACGCCTACCACCAGCGCGTCGGGTTGCCATTCTTTGAGCACCGCTGCAATGGGCGCAAAGCGCGCATCGCCTTCAGCTTGAATCGTTTTAACGGGTTGGGCGGTGCGCGTTAGGCGGTTACCCACCGCCACACCTGTGCGCTGGGTACCAAAGTCAAAAGCTATAAATGATTGCTGAGCAGCAGGAACGGCTTGGGTCATGGCGGCTGTCCCGCTCATGCGCGTCCCGCCGTGGGGGAGATCATCCACTCTTGCAAGCCCAGCAAACTCAAGGCTTTGCTGTAGCGCTGCTCCACCGGGGTGTCAAAAATCACGTTGGCATCAGCCTCTACGGTCAGCCAGGTGTTCTCGGCCAATTCGCTTTCTAGCTGGCCTTCGCCCCAGGAAGAATAGCCCAGCGATATCAACACCCTGCGCGGGCCTGCGCCGCTAGACAGCGCCTCCAGCACGTCTTTAGAGGTGGTCATCTCTAAGCCGCCCTTAATGCTGAGCGACGATGCGTAAAACGAAGGCTTAGCGTCATCGTCGTCAATCAACTCATCGTGCGATACCAAGTCGTCAGCACCATGGGCACCGTGCACAGGGGCGCTACCATCGTGCGGTGTAAGCGGCACGGCTTTCATGTCGACAAAAGTAATCGTTTCGGCCGTTTGTTGTTCATGTAACACAAAACCACGCTCGGTGTGCATGGGGCCGCCGTCGTACACGGGGGTGTTGGTCAGGTCTTCGCGGCGCAGCGGCAGGTCAACTTTGGCAAACAAGCTCGGCAGCTTTAAATCGCTGGGTTTGTTGATCACCAAGCCCAAGGCCCCACGCTCAGAATGCTCGCACAAGTAAATGACCGATTTGGCAAAGGTAGCATCCACCATCGACGGCATGGCGATTAAAAAGTGGTGGGTTAGATCAATGGAATGCTTCTCGGAGGGCATATATCAATTTTACGCTGTTCTGCTGGGTTCTTTTGTTCTACTGGGTTCTTTGTTACTGGGATGCGAGTTGCTGGCTGAGGCTAAAACGCTAAGATCACAGCACCAATAGAAGACGACACAAACTAAGAGC
>JANOSN010000111.1:0-5160 GCA_031415895.1 Polaromonas sp.
AGCAGCGGTTGACAGACGTTGCCAACGCCCAAAGCATGTTGCGCATCGTGCAGTCCATCCCCAGCCCCAAGGCCGAGCCGATCAAGCTGTGGCTGGCCAAGGTGGGCTACGAGCGTATGCAAGAGCTGGCCGACCCTGCCCTGTCGCGGAAACGTGCGCCCCAAACCAGGCAGCAGCACGGCCGCAGCGACAAATGGATCCAGCAGCGCATGACGGGGCAAGAAACCCGCAACAAGCTGACCGACTACTGGAGCGAGCACGACATCAAGGCCGGCCAGGAGTTTGCCATTCTCACCAACATCATTCACCAGGAGTGGAGCGGCGTGAGCGTGAAAGAGCACAAAACGGTAAAGGGCCTGACCAGCCACAACCTGCGCGACCACATGAGCGAGGCTGAGCTGATCTTCACCGCCCTGGCCGAGCTGTCTACCCGCCAAATAGCCGAAACCACCGACGCCACGGGCATGCCTGACAACGCGGTGGCAGCCAAGGAGGGCGGCGGTATTGCCAAGCAGGCGCGCAAGCAGCTGGAGAGTAAGACGGGAAAGTCTGTGGTGACTGGGGCGAACTACTTACCGCTTAAGAAAACTTAGCATTTAGCCCTGCAGCCCATTTCCCACCGCATTCACGCGCTGATCGCGCAGCTCGTTAACGCCTTCACTCCAAGCGATCAGCATGCGTTTACCAATGCCTTCAAAGCCTGGGTGCTGCGCAAATTTAGTTAATTCATCCTGAACGCAGATGAAGGGGTTTAGGCCAATACTTCTAACCCATGCTTTTGCACCACCGCCAGCAGCTTCAGCGCCATACCGCTGGGGCGCTTGGCACCGGTTTCCCACTTTTGCACGGTGGACTCGCTGGTGTTGAGGTAACGGGCAAAAATGGGTTGGCTTACGTGGTTTTGCTCACGCAGCTTTTTAATTTGCTGGGGCTGGATGTCAGCAGGCACAGCTAAGCAGTTGTCATCAAAGCTGCGCATGGTGGCTTTGTTGATGGCACCTATTTTGAGCAAGGCGCTGGCGGACGTGTGGATGGCTTCAAATGCGTCGGATTTGAATTTGGGTTTGGCGGTGGCTTTATTTACGGGCTTCATTTCAGGCTTATTGGCCATGGCATATCTCCACAAAATGTTGATCGTTTATTAGTTGCTGCAATTGCACCTCGTTTAACGTGCTGTAGCTCTTGGCTAGCTGCCTAAACTGGGCTAACTCGTCACTTTCAATATTGTCTCGGTCTTTCTTGGCGAACATATATTCGTACACCCACCAGCGCCCTGCTTTGGCCAAAATGATCGAGCGGTGCATGTTGTTTTTTAAGCGCTTTTTAAACACACCACCACCTAAATCATCTGCCAAACCTTGCATGGCTTGCTGCACTGCCAAACAAAGCACTTTGTCGTGTATGCCTGCTTTTTAAGCTGCTTTACTAAACCATGCGGTTTTGAAGACTCTGGCGGTGTTAGATGTTTCAGGCATACTAAATGTAGCACTGGGTGCTATTTTTGTCAAACCCAAGTGTGATGATGCAATGGGTGCTAGCGCTTTGCCAAAAGCGGGGATTGGCCAATTTTGGTATTGCTAGTCTCCAACTTAGGCGGTGCAGAAAAGCCCGCAAACGCGTTGCCTGCCACCCAATCACCCACCGCATACACACGCTGGTCGCGCAAGCCATTAACGCCCTCGCCCCAAGCTATTAGCATGCGTTTACCAATATCTTCAAAGCTTGGGTGTTGCGCCATGGCTTGGCGCACTAGCGGGGCTACATCGGCCACGGCGTCGCTGATGGCTTGCACGATGTGCTGCTGTTCTTTGGGCTGAATGCCGAAGGTGGTGGCGATAAACTTTTGCAGGTTTTTGCCGGGGGCCCAGGTTTTTTTTCCCATAAATTCGATACCGGGCGGGTTGTGCGCAAAGCCTGCGTACACGCTGGTGGTAAGCATGTCGTAGATGGGGGACAAGTGAACGTCGGCGCGGCTGGTGTACAGAAGGGCCAGGTTTTTGGCGTGGCAGTCGGCGTTGCGCAGCGCGAAGGTTAGTAGCAGCGTTTTTGCTAGCTGGCGAAAGGTGCCCAGCCGCCTGTCGCCGGGCACGTGGTCGCGCACGGCGCGGGCTATGCGCTCCCAAGTGGTGTCGTATTTGGCGGCGGGGCGCAGGCCTAGCAGGCTGCAAAAATCTTCCATGCCCCAGTGGGCTTGGCCCTGTGCGTCTACGTCAAAGCGGTGCACTACCAAGGCTTGGCCATCGTCAGACACCTCGGTTCTGGCGGTGGGCAAAACGCGGCTGGCTACCTGCATGCACAGGTGTTCGTTCAGGGCCACAAAGGGCAGCTGGGCGCTAGAGCCTTTGATGATGTGGCGGCGGGTGACGAGGCTGGTTTTTTTGTGAAGAGCCATGGCGCTTTGCCCTTCGACAAGCTCAGGGTGAACGGTATTTTTCTCTTGTGCTGCATCCAAAAACTTGGGCACCACGCCAGACACGCCGCTGGTGGCGTGCTGGCGCACTAGCGCGGCAAAGGCGGCCTCAGAATTGTCGCCCTTTAGCAGCGCGGCTACCTCAATGGGCTGGGCCGGTTCGCTCAGGCTAGCGCCAGGTGCCGCCACCTGCAGGCGGCCCACCATGTTGCGGCCCACCACCGACAGCAAGGCCATGGGGCTTGCGCCCATGTGGGGGCCAAACTGCTCTTGCAGCACTTGCAGCAAATAGCCCTCGGGCAGGTTCATCTGCAGCACGGGGGGCAACTGGTCGTCCCACACATAGCTTTCGGTGCGCACGGGCATGGTGAGCGAGACAAAATCGCCCTGCGCCACTTGGGGGTGGTAGGTAAGCACGCTTTTAAAGTCGCCCGCCTGCTCTAGCGTGGCCACCTCTCGGCCTAGTACGTAAACGGACAATTGCATTACGGCTTACCTGAGGTGGACTGCGCACGCTCGCGGCGTAATGCATCTAGATTGCCTGATTGGCCTTGGGCAATGACACCCAACTCAGCACCCAGCACGGCCAGCACAGCCAGCAGCTTGCGCGAGCCAAACTCTGCCCCCCTGCCCCGCTCAAAACGCGACAAAGATTCAGGCGTAACGCCTGCCTTGGCCGCTACGTCGCCCTGCTTAAAACCCAGCAACTTACGACGTATGGCTACAGCTTCACCGAGTTCTTGAAGAGTTTGCATTTGATATTTGTATCAATAAATCTAAATAAATTGATATTTTTGATCAATATATCAAAATATGCAAGAAATATTTTGCCTCTCGACGGCGCTGCTGGGGTTGGCTCAATGCGTTGGAGGCAAGTTTTAGTGCAGATATGAGTGCAATATGCTATAAATTTAGTAGCTGCTTAAGCAGTAAATACTTGGACTACAGCCCTATTTGGCACACAAAAAGTCCACCAGCACCCGCACCTTGGCCGCCAAGTGTTTGTTCTGCGGGTACAGCGCATAAAACGGCCGGGTGCGGCCTGCGAAGGGGTGCAGCACCTCGGTTAGTTCGCTGGGGTGGCATTGGGCTATCCAGCCCATGGTTTGCACTAGGCCCATGCCTGCGCGGGCTAGGGTGACTGCGCCTAGGGGGTCTTCAGATATTTGCACGTTGCTACTGAGTTGCAGCTCAATGGGTTGGCCGCCTTGCATAAACAGCCACGGCATGGTGCGACCGGTGCTTAGCAATACGAAGGGCAGCAGGGTGTGCAGTGCGGGGTTTTGCAAGTCTTCTAAGCTCTGCGGTGCACCGCGTGCGCGCAGGTAGGCGGGGCTGGCGTACACGCCTACGGGGGCGTCTTCTAGCTTGCGGGCTACTAGGCGTGAGTCGGGTGGTGTGCCTTGGCGTATGGCGATGTCGTAGCCTTCGTCGACAAAGTCGATGTTGCGGGTGGTGATGTTAAGTTCTAGCTCTACGTTGGGGTACAGCTTGCGAAACTCGGGCAGGCGCGGCAGCAGCCTGCAGTGTGCATAGGTGCCGGGCACGCTGATGCGCAGCAGGCCGCGCGGCTGCGTGTGCTGGCCGGTGATACTGCGCTCGGCGTCTTCTATCTGCCCTAGCGCGGCGCGGCATTGCTCGTAGTACAGGCGGCCGTCGTCGGTCAGCTGCATGCTGCGCGTGGTGCGCCTGAACAGCTTGTTGCCCAGCCGCTCTTCTAGCCGCCCCACGCTGCGGCTCACGGCTGCGGGCGTGAGGGCCAGTGCGCGGGCGGCGGCGGTAAAGCTGCCACATTCTGCGGCTTTGCAAAAGATGGCGATAGTGCCAAGCTGGGTTTGGTTAGCGTCCATAGGAGTGAGATTGATTAATTACACCGAGTATCAATTAAATCAAATTGAATGGTATTTATCTAGGCTGATGGTTGCAATATAGTCTCTTTAACGGTTAGCCGACAGTTTTTTACGGCTTTAGGCCACCGTGCAATGTTTGTTCTTTCAAGGAGTTTTTTTATGCAACCCGTTTTAATGATCGTCACATCACACGCCCAGCTGGGCAACACAGGCAAGCCCACAGGCATTTGGGCCGAAGAGCTGACCACGCCCTACTACGCTTTGGTGGATGCAGGTTTTGACGTGACTTTGGCATCGCCACAGGGCGGCACGCCGCCGTTTGTAGCCGACTCGCTGCCCCCCAAGGCTGATGGCACTATAAGCAACATCACCCGCTTTTTAGCCGACCCTGTGGCCATGGGCAAATTTAACGCCACACACAAAACTGCTGACATGCAAGCAGTTAACTTTAGCGCCGTGTTTTTACCCGGCGGCCACGGCACCATGTGGGACACCGCTACCGATGCCGCCACCGCCCGCCTGGTGGCCGACAGCTTTAACGCAGGCAAGCCCACCGCAGCGGTGTGCCACGGCCCCGCAGGCTTGGTCAACGCCCTACGCACTGACGGCAAAAGCATCTTGTTTGGCAAAAAAGTCAACGGCTTTACCAACGCCGAAGAAACCGCTGCAGGCCTGATGGACGTGGTGCCTTTTCATCTGGAAACCAAAATGCGCGAGCTGGGCGGCGTGTTTGAAAGCGGCCCTGACTGGGCGCCTTACGCAGTGCGTGATGGCAACTTAATTACCGGGCAAAACCCAGCGTCTAGCGCGCTGGTGGCCACGCATGTAGTGGCGGCGCTGCAGGGTAAGTAAACCTGTTACTACTAATTTAATAGCAAACTATGTAATGAATGCTTGGAC
>JANOSN010000112.1:0-1268 GCA_031415895.1 Polaromonas sp.
CACCACGGCCCGAGAGCGGCCTAGCGCGGTACGGATGTTAAGTTCAAGCTGTTGTCGTGCAAGCATGGCCGCATGGTAGCACTTTTACCATGAAATTCCAACACGTCATGTTCGATTTTCATGGTGGTTTTGGTCAGTCAACCATGAAAATCCACTATGGCATGCGGGAATTTCATGGACGATGGCGTGTCTACTTCTTCTTGGCTATCTTCTTTGTTTCTGAAACTAGCCGCCGCTCCACTTTTTTTATATCCTCGGCTGGGGGTAGCGCTTCGGGTTGGATCCCGCGCTGCATAAGCAGGTCGCGTACATCGCGGTTGTTCTTAACGTGCTCACTGGAAATTTCCGGCTCGTTGCGAAGGCCATCTTTTTTGATATTGAAGTTGGTTATTTCGTTAGCAAAGTCTTTTGCTTTGATGGTAATTGTCGGCAAAAAATCGGCTAAAGGTCGCCCCTCTGGAACCGATAACCGCGCCTTCATATCTTGGGTAGTTTTGCCGCCAAACAAAGCTACGTCACCCTTGCTCCTGATGCGACCAAAACTGAACTGATCGCCCACGCGTTCAAAAATAATTCCTGATAGTTCCTTTTCAGAAACAGTAAGCTTCTTCCGTGCGCTCAGTCGCTCTACTTCTGCAATACGCTGTTCAATCAGCTCCTGCTTGCGAGTCTGTAATGCAAAATAGGTTTGCGCAAATGCAATGGCCTCTTTAGAAGGGTCGCCATTCTGAGCTATCAAATAGCAGGCATACCGTGTAAGCGCAATATCCTCGATGGGGCGTTTTGATCCACTCCCAATATCGACCATTTTCGTGACATCAAGAAAATGGTCGGCTTGGTCGTAACCTGATGATTTACAAGCAGTTTTTGCGCGATCAATGGCGTTAACAAAGTTTTCCCAGCGCGCATAGCCCAGCAAGGTTTGAAGGTCGCGAGCAAGCCAAAACTCATGTCCAGTATCCGGGTCTTTTTGCACCAACTCTTCAAAACTGGAATGCAGACGAACAATGACTTCATTTTCCATTTACTGCGCCTTTTTCAATCAAACGTCAATATTCGCCGCCCGCAGCGCATTCGTCTCAATAAACGCCCGGCGCGGTTCTACGTCGTCGCCCATCAGGGTGGTAAACACGCGGTCGGCTTCGATGGCGTCTTCTATCTGCACGCGCAGCAGAGTGCGCACGGTGGGGTCCATGGTGGTTTCCCATAGTTGCATGGGGTTCATCTCGCCCAGGCCTTTGTAGCGCTGGCGGCCTACCGAGTTTTCG
>JANOSN010000113.1:0-1480 GCA_031415895.1 Polaromonas sp.
ACATGATTGCCCCTGGAGAATTTTTTGTCCTCTTCTGATCAATTGCTAAAAACGCCACTGCATGATTTGCACGTAGAACTCGGTGCGCGCATGGTGCCGTTTGCTGGCTACAGCATGCCGGTGCAATACCCCATGGGTTTAATGGCTGAGCATGCGCACACGCGCACTGCAGCGGGCTTGTTTGATGTGTCGCACATGGGGCAAGTTATTTTGCGTGGCAAAGACGCAGCAGCAGCTTTTGAATCACTCATGCCAGTGGACGTGATTGACTTGGCTGTGGGCAAGCAACGCTACGGTTTGTTGACCACCGATGATGGCACCATCATTGACGACTTGATGTTTGTCAACAAAGGCAATGATGAAATTTTTGTGATTGTGAACGGTGCATGCAAAGCGGGTGACATCGCACACATGCAAGCCAAGATTGGCCAACGCTGTGAAATTGTCACTCTGCCCACACAAGGCTTACTGGCACTACAAGGCCCGCTAGCAGTTAACGCGTTGCAGCGTGTGGTGCCGGGTGTAGACAAATTAGTGTTTATGACGGGTAGCGCTTTTACTTGGAGCGGTACACCACTTTTTATCACCCGCAGCGGCTACACCGGTGAAGATGGTTTTGAAATATCAGTACCTCAGGCGCACACCGATGCGCTGGCCCGCGCGCTGCTAGAGCAGCCCGAAGTCAAACCCATCGGCTTAGGTGCACGCAACTCACTGCGATTAGAAGCTGGCCTGTGTTTATACGGCCAAGACATTGATACCACCACCAACCCACTGGAAGCTGGCCTGGCCTGGGCCATCCAAAAAGTACGGCGCGGTGGCGGCGCGCGCACTGGTGGCTTCCCCGGCGCTGCAAAAATCATAGCTTCCTGTGCAGATAACGCAGGGACTGTGGCTCAAAAACCTGCTAGAAAACGTGTAGGCCTGATAGCACAAGAGCGCGTGCCCGTGCGTGAAGGTGTCGAGCTGTGCACACCAGACGGCAAGCCAGTAGGCAAAGTCACCAGCGGGTTGCTAGGCCCCACGATCAACGTGCCTATAGCTATGGGCTATGTGCCCACAGAGCTATCGGCCAACGGTACCCTGCTGCACGCTATGGTGCGCGGCAACGCTGTGCCTATGATCGTCAGCAGCATGCCGTTTGTGCCTAACCGCTACTACCGTGGCCCAACCGTTTAAACTCTTTTTCACCTCTCGATAAACTTGATCTGACCCCATTTAAATAGGAGCAACACACCATGAGCAAAAAATACACTGAAGACCACGAATGGCTAGACATTGCAGGCGACACCGCCACTGTCGGCATTACGCACCATGCGCAAGACGCGTTAGGCGATGTGGTGTTTGTCGAGTTACCTGAAGTGGGCAAAACCTATACCCAGAAAGACACTGCTGGTGTGGTCGAGTCTGTCAAAGCTGCAGCCGATGTGTACATGCCCGTGAGCGGTACTGTGACCGAAGTGAACGAAGCTTTACGTGC
>JANOSN010000114.1:0-5092 GCA_031415895.1 Polaromonas sp.
GCGGCGCCGCCTCAATTGATTCGCGATCTCATTGACGCAGAAGTAAACTCACCCACGCCTCATGCGGCAAGAATGGTTGTGTATCGCGTGTATCCAACCCGCTCGAACACGCGCCACGTTCGGGAAATGCTTTGGAGCATCTTTAGCAATGGCAAGCCCACACCCAACTTTGACCAGTTTGAAAAAGGCATCGAGCCTTTGATTCCTACATCGCTACGCCGTACAAGTGCATTTCTCACCCACCCCGTGTTCAACTCGCACCACTCTGAAACCGCCATGTTGCGCTATATCCGCAGCTTAAGCGACAAAGATTTGGCGCTAGACCGCACGATGATTCCGTTGGGTTCTTGCACCATGAAGCTCAACGCCACCAGCGAGATGATTCCTGTCACCTGGCCCGAGTTTGCCAATATTCACCCGTTTGCACCGGCCAATCAGCGCGAGGGCTACACGCTGCTAGACGAGCAACTGCGCGGCTGGCTGTGCCAAGCCACGGGCTATGCAGGCATCAGCCTGCAGCCCAACGCGGGCAGCCAAGGCGAATATGCAGGCCTGCTGGTAATCAAGGCCTACCACGCTGCCCAAGGCGAAGGCCATCGCAACATTTGCGTCATTCCTAGTAGCGCGCACGGCACCAACCCGGCCAGCGCGCAAATGGTGGGCATGACGGTAGTGGTTACTCAGTGCGACGACATGGGCAACGTAGACATGGCCGACCTGAAAGCCAAGTGCGAGCTGCACAGCGCCAACCTGGCCGCTGTGATGATCACCTACCCCAGCACCCACGGCGTGTTTGAAACCAGCGTGAAAGAGCTGTGCGCTCTGGTACACAGCCACGGCGGGCGCGTGTATGTGGACGGTGCCAACATGAACGCACTGGTGGGCGTAGCCGCACCGGGCGAGTTTGGCGGCGATGTCTCGCATTTGAACCTGCACAAAACATTCTGCATCCCCCACGGCGGTGGCGGCCCCGGCGTAGGCCCTGTGTGCGTGGTGGCTGATTTGGTACCTTACTTACCGGGCCACGCGACGGGCGGAATTAAAACCAACGGCGTAGGCGCTGTGTCTGCCGCGCCGCTGGGCAACGCTGCTGTGCTGCCAATCAGCTGGATGTACTGCCGCATGATGGGTGCGGAGGGTTTAAAGTCTGCCACTGAAATTTCTATTATCAGCGCCAACTACATCAGCAAGCGCTTGGCTGGGCACTACCCTACGCTGTACGCAAGCAGCGAGGGCTACGTGGCCCACGAATGCATTTTGGATATACGCCAGCTCAAAGACAGCTGCGGCGTAGGTGCCGAGGACGTAGCCAAGCGATTGATGGACTACGGCTTTCACGCGCCTACGCTCAGCTTCCCGGTAGCAGGCACGTTGATGGTAGAGCCCACCGAGAGCGAGCACTTGGGCGAGCTAGACCGTTTTATCGACGCGATGATTGCTATCCGCAAAGAAATCACCTTGATAGAAAACGGCACTTGGCCGCAAGACGACAACCCACTTAAGCACGCGCCGCACACCGCCGCCAGTTTAATCAAAGGCGAGTGGCCGCACCCGTACAGCCGCGAGGTAGGCGCTGCCGTGTTAAGCAAAACCCAACACGCCAAATACTGGCCACCCGTGGGCAGGCTAGACAACGTGTATGGTGACCGTAACCTGATGTGCTCGTGCATACCCGTGAGCGACTACGCTTGACGCAGCTATCTGTGCTTAACACTCGCCAGTTTCTAGTGGCCTTGCTGTGTTGCGCCAGCTTTAGCGCTGCCGCACAAGCTACTGGCGGGCTCAGCACCTCTAAAGTGGTGAGCTTAGAGGCTGCGCGTGATGCCCTAGACAAATCTAACGCCATCGTCATTGATATTCGCGAGCCTAGCGAACACGCCACGGGTGTGGCCAAAGGTGCCAAGCTGATCCCCATGAGCCAGCTGTCAGCGCGTATTAAAGAAGTACCGCAGTCGCCAGACCAGCCCGTGCTGCTAATTTGCAATACCCAAAACCTATCGTCCCGCGTGGCTGAGCAACTGCGCGCTGCAGGCTACAGCAACATAAGCTACGTGAACGGCGGCATGAGCCAATGGGCGGCACGCAGCTGGCCGATGGTTAAGCCTTGAATATTAGCCACAATAAAATCCCAAGCTATCACCATGATCACCGTTCGCCGCGTTAATTATCAAGACCCCACCGACCGCGCCGCCCTATGCGCCATGCTCAGCAGCTACGCCCTAGACCCCATGGGCGGCAGGCAAGCGCTGAATGAAAAAAACCTAGCCCGCCTGTGCGACGACCTAGCCACCAAGTCATTTGCATTTAGCTTTTTAGCTTGGCAGGGCGCTGATGCTGTAGGCCTAGCTAACTGCTTTGAAGGCTACAGCACCTTTAAAGCCCAGCCCCTTGTCAACATTCACGACCTGGCCGTGCACCCCAGCGCACGCGGGCGCGGCGTAGGCCAAGCGCTGATGCAAGCCGTTCAAACCGAAGCCGCAGCGCGCGGTGCTTGCAAAATCACCCTGGAGGTTTTAAGCGGCAATACCGTGGCGCTTAAAAGCTACGAACGCTTTGGCTTCGCAGCCTACCAGCTAGACCCCACTGCAGGCCAAGCCCTGTTTTTGCAGAAATGGTTGTAGCTATTATTTTTATAGCTGCTTGAGCAGTAAATGCTTGGACTACAGCCATAAATCATTGGTAAATTGACAATGCAAGCTCTGTGGATGATTGCTGCTTCGTTTCTCTTCGCGCTCATGGGGGTGTGCGTAAAGTTTGCATCCGCACACTTCAATGCTATCGAGCTGGTGTGTTATCGCGGCATCGTCAGCGTGGTGTTTGTGTGGATCTGGGCACGGTCTATAGGTGTATCGCTGGGCACGCAGTTGCCAGGCATGCACGCTTGGCGCAGTTTGATTGGCGTGGTGTCGCTGGGCGGCTGGTTTTATGCCATTGCCTATTTGCCACTGGCTACCGCCATGACATTGAACTACATGAGCAGCGTATGGGTGGCCGCGTTTGTGGTGGGCGGCGCGCTGCTCTATCGCCAGGCTGGCAAGGGCGCACCACACAACGCAAACCAAGGCTGGCTGCTGGGCACCGTGCTGGCAGGCTTTGCAGGCGTGGTGATGGTGCTGCGCCCCGCCTTTGACCAAAACCAACAGTGGCCTGGCCTGATTGGTCTGCTGTCGGGCATGACAGCGGCGCTGGCCTACATCCAAGTGACCGCCCTCTCGCGTGCAGGCGAGCCTGACGCGCGGGTGGTGTTTTATTTTGCAGTAGCCTCTGCCGTGTTGGGCGCGCTGGGTATTGCCATTCACGGCGCTTCAAGCTGGCAGTGGCCGCAAGCACTGTGGATACTGCCCATCGGTATTCTCGCCTCGCTAGGCCAGCTGTGCATGACCCGGGCCTACGCCTCAGGTGCCACGTTGACTGTGGCCAGCTTGCAATACAGCGGCATAGTGTTTGGCGCAATCGCCAGCCTGGTGGTGTTCAATGATCAGCTGCCACCGATTGCCTGGGCAGGCATGGCCGTGATCATTGCCAGCGGTATCGCTGCCACCGTGCTGCGCAAGCGTGCGGTGCCGGATGCACCGCACGAAGAACAGTAATCTGTTTGAAGCCTTATGCAGGTGGCATGTGCTGGAAACAGCAGTCGGGCTATGCATATTTAGTCGAGACTGCGTTTAACAATAAACAAAAAACCGTAGGCGTTCTTACCCGAAAGCGAAGTTACGGTAGGACACGGGAGACCTGATCCTTTTCGGGCGCTTATCGATTACGAGCGCTTACGTTTTTTATGCTAACTCTGGAACAAAAGTAAGCTGATATGTAATAAATGTAGCTAATATGCAGTATAAATACATAACACCGCATAAATTTACAAGGAAATACAACTATGGTGAATAGATTAAACTTTTCGGTTTGTTGGCATATTGTTATGGCGATTTTGCCATTGGCTTTAGCGGCTTGCGGTGGTGGAAGTAGCAGCCCGGTCGAACAGCCCGCGACGGCTCAGACAGCAAGTACGCTCAGCAGCAAGGCAGAGCTTGGAAAGATGATTTTTAACGACAGCAATCTCTCCGAGCCACGAGGCTTGGCATGTGTAGCCTGTCACCAGGCCAACACAGGATTTGCCGGTAACAACGGCTCAGGGATTGGCGTGGCGCAAGGCAGCAAGCCGGGCGCGATAGGTTTACGCAACACCATGACCAACAGCTACGCCGGTTTTGTTCCAGAGTTTGAATTCCACACGGCCAATGGTTTGACCGAGGCGGTGGGAGGACATTTTTGGGATGGTCGCATAGACACGCTGGCGCTGCAAGCCTTGGGGCCATTTCTCAATCCACTAGAGATGAACAACCCAGACCGCAAGGCGGTGGTAGACAAAATTGCAGCATCGAGCTATGCAGATTCATTTAAGCAAGAGTTTGGTGCAACTATTTTTAGCGACACCGACACGGCTTTCACCAAAATTGGTTTGGCCATCGACGCATTTGAGCGCGCAGAGCTGCAACCCTTTGATTCTAAATACGATGCTATGGTGCTAGGTAAAGCCAGCTTTACACTGCAAGAGGCCAGAGGCATGGAATTGTTCATGAATCCCAACAAAGCTAACTGTGCCTCCTGCCATTTGATGAACCCCAACAGCGGCAATCCTCAAGACTCTTTATTTTCGGAGTTCAGCTTCTACGCCACAGGTGTGCCACGCAATACAAAAATTCCTAAAAATGCAGGCCCTGCGTTTTATGATCTTGGTTTGTGCGGCCCTGACCGCAGTGCACCAGTACTGCCTGCCACGGTAGCACCTGGCTACACCATCGACAACTTCTGTGGGCAGTTTCGCATGCCAACGCTGCGTAACGTAGCTCAGCGACAGGCATTTATGCACAACGGCTTTTTTACAGACTTGAGCGAAGTGGTGCGCTTTTACTCTACACGCATCAGTGACCCTACCAAGTGGTATGGCGCAAACGTCACCACCAACGATTTGCCTAGCAAATACGTGAACAATATTGAGTTGGTCAAAGCCCCGTTCAATCGCACTGCCAGTCAAGGCCCCATGCTCACTGAAGCAGAAGTCACCGATGTGGTGGCCTTCTTGCGCACTTTG
>JANOSN010000115.1:0-10000 GCA_031415895.1 Polaromonas sp.
GGCGGCAGCGGCTACAGCGAATTTGCAGAATACATTACCACTGGCAAAATGAAACCCATTGGCGTGACGTCTGACAAGCGCATCAAAGGTATCGACGTGCCCACTATGAAAGAGCAAGGCTACGACGTGGTGCTGGGCAACTGGCGCGGCGTCTACGCTGGTCCGGGCATTACGCCCGCGCAGCGCAAAGAGCTCACCGACTTGGTGGTGCGGGCTACCAAAACCCCTGCTTGGACTGAGGCGCTGGCTAAAAACGCCTGGACACCTGCCCTGCTGACTGGCAAAGAGTTTGACGATTTTGTTGACTACGAATTTGCAGCACTGCGCGCCACCATGCACTTGTCTGGCATGCTGTAATTTTAAAAGTACGCTATGTCTTTGGCGCGTGAACCATTTGAAACTGCCATTGGCATAGCCTGCATCCTGCTAGGCGCTGGCTTGGGCTTAGGTGCTTTTGGCATTTCGTCTGAGGCAGGTTACTCAGGTGTAGGGCCTAATTTTTTGCCTTGGGTAGTGGCTATCGCGCTGATGGTTTGTGGCGCTGTGTTGGTATGGGAAGCTCAACATACAGGCTACGCACACCGCGACGAGCCTGAGGGCGCACGCTCGGGCGACTGGGTGCCTTTTGCTTGGGTTTCCGCTGGCATCTTGCTGAACGCGGCGCTCATTACCCACATTGGCTTTATCTTAAGCTGCACTCTGTGTTTTGTATTGGCTGTGCGTGGGTTTCACCTGTCCCAAGGCTTACGCGACATGCGGCCGGTTACTTGGCTGCGCGATGCCGCCATAGGTGCATGCATTGCAGCGCCTGTGTATTGGATGTTTACCAAACTGCTGGCCATTAACTTGCCTGGCTTGACCGCCACAGGTTGGATTTAGCGATGGATATTTTTAACCAACTGATGGCGGGCTTTGCCACCGCCATCACGCCGATCAACCTGATGTGGGCTTTTTTAGGCTGCGTGATTGGCACTGCAGTGGGTGTGCTGCCCGGCATTGGCCCTGCAGTGGCTGTAGCCATGCTGTTGCCCATCACCACCAAGGTCGACGTGACGGCGTCGATGATCTTTTTTGCAGGCATTTACTACGGTGCGATGTACGGCGGTAGCACCACGTCTATTTTGCTCAACCCACCAGGCGTGTCTGGATCGATGGTGACTGCCATGGACGGCAACAAAATGGCCAAAAACGGCCGTGCTGGCGCTGCGCTAGCTACTGCGGCCATTGGCTCGTTTGTCGCGGGCACGATCGCCACCATCGTGGTCACCTTTGCATCGCCGTTTATTGCTGAGCATGCGGTCAAGCTTGGCCCGCCAGAGTATTTTTTGCTGATGGTGTTGGCGTTTTGCACGGTCAGTGCCGTGCTGGGCAAAAGCGCAGTGCGCGGTATAACCGCTTTATTTTTAGGCTTGGCAATGGGCCTGATTGGTTTAGACCAAATTACAGGTCAAGTGCGCTACACCGGCGGCGTAAGCGAGTTGCTCGATGGCATTGAAATTGTGTTGGTCGCCGTGGGCTTGTTCGCCGTAGCTGAGGCTTTGTACTGCGTGATCTACCAAGGCCGCGAAGCTGAAACACAAAACCCTATGAGCAAAGTGCACATGACACGCGATGAATGGAAGCGCTCATGGCCCGCGTGGATTCGCGGTACGCTGATAGGCACGCCGTTTGGCACCATACCTGCAGGGGGCAGCGAGATACCTACATTTTTAAGCTACGCCACCGAGAAAAAACTGTCTAAACACCCTGAAGAATTTGGCAATCAAGGGGCCATTGAAGGCGTAGCGGGCCCAGAAGCCGCTAACAACGCGGCAATTACCGCTACGCTGATCCCGCTACTAACGTTAGGTATTCCTACCTCCAACACTACTGCCATTTTGCTGGGTGCATTTCAAAACTATGGCATCCAACCCGGGCCACAGCTTTTTCAAACCTCCGCCGCTTTGGTGTGGGCATTGATCGCGTCTTTGTACATTGGTAACTTGATGCTGTTGATTTTGAACTTGCCTTTGGTGGGGCTGTGGGTCAAGTTGCTCAAAATACCCAAGGCATATTTGTACGCGGGTATTTTGATTTTTGCTACCGTGGGCGTGTATGGCATGCGCCAAAGTGCTTTCGATTTAGTACTGCTCTATGGCATTGGCCTAGTGGGTGTACTGATGCGCCGTTTTGACTTTCCTACTGCGCCTGTAGTGGTTGGCTTGATACTGGGGCCCTTGGCCGAAGCGCAAATGCGCAACGCCCTGAGCATTGGTGAGGGCAATTGGAGTGTGTTTGTGCAACGCCCTGGCTCGTTAACTCTGCTGGTGGTGATATTGGCCGTGCTGACTGTGCCTCGGTGGTTGCAGCGCAGAAAGATGGCGGCTACAGCCTAGCTATTGCGGTCAATGGATACAGCCCTAGCGCTGTTCTATGGTTTTGACAAGCAAGTCAACATGTGTCTCGCTGTTCAACGTCACTTTGACGCGCACCGGTAGATATTGCAAGCTAGGTGCTATCCACATTTCAGCTGTGATGGTGCCACGTGCTTTAGCTAGGGGCCTGGGCTTTAGGTGGTGCACCTGCACCGCACCTAATAGCGGCAAATACAAAGTCTCAGCGGGGCCAATGTCATACACCCATTCGTCCAGACCCCCGGGGCGAGCCAACCAAATACGCAGAGTTTCGCCCGCTACCAAACGCGCACGGCCTTGTGCAAACCGCTGACCAATATCAACAAATTGACTGGCTGTGTCTTGCACGCTATCAGGCTCTAGCAGTGGGCGCGGCAGGCGCGAGCCGTTTTGCATGACCACTCCGGCTGCATCTAATTTAACGCTGCGTTGTCCATTGGGTAATTGTTCTTCGTACACCTCAGGCAACAATCCATCTGCACGAATGCGACCCTGGCTTGTGAATTGCGGGTTGGCTAGCCCACCTACGCTAATATTTACACGCACTTGATAACGGTCTGACATGGCCGTATCCAGCGCAGCCCCGGGTGTATTGGCTAAGCTAGGCAATCGCGTCCACTGCACTTGCGCATTGCCATGCAACTGCCCCCGAAAATACCCACCCAGCTGATAGCTTAGGCGTGTGTCGCTAGGCCATTGGCCTATCTGCGCCATGGCAGCGTCAGCATCTGCACTGCCAGTACCTGTAGCACTGCTACTAGTTGTTGATGTGTTGGTGATAGCCGCCACGGTATCGGTGCTAGACAGTGTTTGGCTTGACGTCACACTGGCCATCGTTGTGCTCGCAGCTAGTGTGGAGGTATCGGTCAATGGCGCAGTCGTTAAAGTAGATGTGATTTGCTGCTCGGTGGTGGTAGCTGCAGGTAGGCTGCTGCCCAAGCCCGATGCTGGTGCTGGTTTAGCTGCAGGCTTACGTATAGGTTTAGCAACGATTGGGCCAGGCAGTGATGGATTAGCATTAGCTGGGCTACCCTGCTGCGTAATAAGGCGTGTAAACAGTGGATCAGGTGCCGCCTGAATCACACTCTTCATGGCCTGCAGCTCGTGGCTAATGCCCCACAGCGCTACCCCGTGTGCTGCCAGCACGCACAGTAGCACAACGCACAAGCGCGCTAGCCAACGAGCCATGCATTAGCCTTAGCTGCGTCACCCGCGCGTAGCACCCAAGTGGCCAAGCCAGGCTGCTCTGCACTTGGAAATTGCAAGCTCAGTGTGTGTAAGCGCTGGTCGCGCGACACTAGCACCTGCACGGTGGTGGGTTTACCTGTGCGCTCAGGCACATACAGCAGCAAATCATCTAGCTTGGTCATGCGCCACAGCTTATTGCGCTTAATGCCCACAGCCAGCCACTCGTCGCCTGCGCACAGGCCTGCTTGCTCGGCAGCGCCGCCGCGCAGCACGACTTTAACTTGCAGCGTGCCTTGGCTTTCGGTCACTCGCAAACCTAGGCGTTGCGCTAACTGAGGCTTGTCTTCAACCACTTGCACGCCTTGCTGCTGCAGCAAATGGCTTAATGGCAAATCAACGGTGCTGTGCACCCATTGCGCTAACTCTTTGGCATAGCTTCGGCCGCCACACTGCGCCAGCACGACCGCAAAATCAGCCTCAGTCATAGGCCCAGCTTTGCAGCGCACCCACAGTGCGCGCATCACATGGTCTAGCGTGGTTTTGCCTTCGCGGCGCAGCGTTAAATCAAAGCACAGCGCTACAAGCGCGCCCTTGGTGTAATAACTGACCGTAGCGTTGGGCGTGTTTTCGTCTTGGCGATAGTACTTTACCCACGCGTCAAAGCTGCTTTGCGCCACGCTTTGCACTTTAGCCCCAGGCGTTTGTTGCACTTGGTTGATGGTTTTGTTGAGTAGCTTCAAATACTGCGCGTTATCTATCAGGCCTGCGCGGCGCAACAGCAGGTCATCGTAGTAGCTGGTAAAGCCTTCAAAAAACCACAGCAGCTGCGTGTACTGCTCTTGCGAATAATCGTATTGGCCAAACTCAGCAGGGCGCAAGCGCTTAACGTTCCAAGTATGAAAATACTCATGACTGATCAAACCTAGCAAGGTGATGTATCCATCACTGGCTTTCGTTTGGCCCAGCTTAGGCAAGTCGCGCCGGGTGCAAATTAAAGCCGTGCTGTTGCGGTGCTCTAGGCCACCATAACCGTCTCCCACAGCATTGAGCATGAACACATAATTATCAAACGGCGGTTTAGCTTGGTTGCCATGCCACAGTGCCATTTCAACTTCTACAATTTTTTGTGTGTCAGCTAATAAGCGCTTGCCGTCAAATATGGGCGGCGCACCGGCCACTACAAAACTATGCACTGCGCCCCGCACACTAAATTGACCACGCCAAAAATCACCCAGCTCAAACGGCGTATCTGCCAGCTCGTCGTATCCCACAAAACCATACGTACCGAAACCTTGCTTGTCGACTTTGACAGCCTTAGCCCCTGTGGCAACTTTGCATACCGCAATACTTTTAATGGCTTTGATGTGCACCTGGTGGCTGCGTTTGTCTTGTCCTTCTACGCGCAAGCACAGCGATGTGCCGTTGAAAAACCCGCGCTGTGTATCTAGCCAAGCTGTGCGCACAGAGTTATCGTAGGCATAGACCTCGTACGTCAACACTAAAGGTTTACTAGCAGTGTTTGTGCAAACCCAGTGACATTTATCTGTTTGTTGAATAGCAACGGACTTATCGCCTTGTATTGCGACAAGTTTTTGCAAATGCTTAGAAAACTCGCGCACCATGTAGCTGCCAGGTATCCACACTGGCAGGCTTAGGGACTGGTTTTTAGCAGGTTTGGCAATCGTGAGCGTGACGCGGTAAAGGTGCGCTTGCACGTCGCTTGCGTCAACACTGTAGTGCACTGGGGCAGATGGGGCAATGGAGGGGGTAGAACGTGTAGTCATAATGCAGAGAATAAACCATAAGCGGTTACCTGCTCACACTGGCCCATAAACCCTTTGCCTACAGTTGTAGGGCTATGCGGCTGTGCGGTGGCATGCAGCAGGTGCGTACTATCATTGGCATACTATGCTGTTTGACACACCCCCCATTGAGCTTGCAACCGATTTTTGGCTGTTGCAAGGATTTGCTCAGGGCAGACCATTGCGCGAAGGCATTGACGCAGTGACAGCTACAGCCCCGTTTAGGCACCTGGTAGTGCCCAGCGGCCAGCCCATGGCGGTGGCCATGACTAACTGTGGCCCACTGGGTTGGACTAGCAGTGCCCAAGGCTACCAATACTTGCCCTACGACCCAGACAGCCAGTTAGACTGGCCTGCCATGCCGCCAGCCTTTATGCTGTTGGCGCAAGACGCTGCCCGCACTGCAGGCTGGCCCAGCTATGCGCCCGATGCCTGCTTGGTCAACCGCTATGCGCCCGGGGCTGGCTTGGGGCTACACCAAGACCGTGATGAACGCGATCATCGTGCGCCCATCGTGTCGGTGTCGATAGGTGCATCGTGCAAGTTCATTGTGGGCGGTTTGCAAAGAACCAGCCCCACAAAGTCTGTTGCCTTGCATGACGGCGATGTGATGGTGTGGGGCGGTAAATCAAGGTTGATTTTCCATGGTGTGCGGCCCTTGCCTAGCAGTGCCAGCGCATCGGCAAGTGCGAGTGAGTACCGCTACAACCTTACTTTTAGAAAAGCAGGTTAGCCCGCTCATAGGCACTGCCGCTAAGCTTGGCACGCTGGGCAAAAAAACAAGCCTCGCCCACCCTGCACCGTGCGCTCAATCGGTGTGGCGCAGGTCCAGCAAGGTGCGCCCTCACGGTCAAAAGCATAAAACCGCGCGGCTTCGTAGCCCATCCCTGCCTTGCGCGAGGCTAGGTAGTGTGCCCAGGGGCGCACTACCCCCAAGCGCTGCACGCTGCGCTGCGCTAAGGTTTTGCAGGCTTTACCAATGCGCAGTAACTCGGCCGGGGACAGCGTGGCAATTTTGCGCAGCGGGTTAATGCGCGCTGCCAGCAAAATATCTGCACGCAGGTAATTGCCTAACCCCGCCACTACGTGCTGGTCTAGCAGCGCGTCGGCTATGACACGGCGCGGAAACTGCGATAGGCGCTGAACAATCTGCGGTGCAGTCACTTGGTGGTCAAGTACCTCGGGGCCCAGCTTGGCAATATAGGGATGTAGATGCTCTTGGCCTGCTGCAAGCCATGCAAAATCTGTAGCGCTGTACAACACGGTTTGGTGCTGCGCAGTAGTAATCACAAGGCGTATTTGTTTGTCGAGCAGCGGCTGGCCTGCGGCATGCACTACCCATTGCCCGTATAACTGATTATGCGAATACAGCACAACACCATTGGCAAACTCGGTCAGCATGGCTTTGCTGCGCGCATGCACCCGTGTGATGGGCACACCGCGCAGGCTGCGTGCGCGAGGCTTTAGCACCGGGTGGTGCCACACCACAGTGCTGGGCTGCTGCGCTACAGCAGCATGCACTGCACATGCGGCTAAAAATATCTCTGGGCCTTCTGGCATACACTGATGAGTGGAAAAATTACCCTATAACTATCAAATTAGCCTATAGTCCAAGCATTTATTGCTTAAGCAGCTATTAATTTAATAGCATTTTATTTAAATTCAAAAAATCTGCAAGCTAACCCAGTAAGCCACTGCAGCGACAAAAGCGGATGCTGGAATGGTAAAAATCCAAGCCCACACGATATTACCAGCTACACCCCAGCGCACGGCGCTCATGCGCTGGGTGCTGCCCACGCCCACGATGGCACCGGTGATGGTGTGCGTGGTGGACACCGGAATGCCCATGGCAGTTGCGGTGAACAGCGTGATCGCGCCGCCCGTTTCAGCACAAAAACCGCCCACGGGTTTCAACTTGGTAATTTTTTGCCCCATGGTTTTCACAATCCGCCAGCCGCCAAACATGGTGCCCAAGCCAATGCAAACATAGCAGGCTATGACCACCCAGCCGGGTAAATAATCTTTAGTCGCCATCATCCAAGTGGGCAAGCCTTGCACGCCAGAGGTGGTGGCCACGATCAGCAGCAGCCAAATAATACCTGCTGTTTTTTGTGCATCGTTACCACCGTGGCCCAAGCTGTAGGCCGCTGCCGACACCAGCTGCAAACGGCGAAACCAGCGGTCAGTTTGCGATGGACTGGCGCGCCTGCACACCCAAGCCACGGCCACCATCATCAGCGAGCCTAAAACAAAACCCAAAAACGGCGAGATAAAAATAAACGCCACAATCTTCAGCACGCCCTTGGCAATCAGTGCACTGGCACCGGCCTTGGCAATCACCGCGCCCACAATGCCACCAATCAGCGCATGCGACGAGCTGCTAGGAATGCCGTAGTACCAGGTGACGACGTTCCAAGTGATGGCACCTACCAGCGCGCCAAAAATCACATGCGTATCCACAATGTTGGGCAGCACAATGCCCTTGCCTATCGTGGCTGCCACGCTGAGTTGAAATACAAAATAGGCGATAAAGTTAAAAAAGGCCGCAAACAACACGGCCTGACCTGGGCGCAGCACGCCTGTAGATACCACCGTAGCAATCGAGTTGGCAGCATCGTGAAAACCGTTCATGTAGTCAAAGGCAAAAGCCAAAAACAACAACATGAAGATGACCCAAAGGGCCGTTTGAGCGTTATCCATAGGTGTTAAAACTCTTCTAAATTAAGAGTTTTCGAGGATCACGCCCTCTATCAAATTGGCCACATCTTCACACTTATCGGTGATGGTTTCTAGCAGCTCGTATACGGCTTTGAGCTTGATCAACTCGCGGACATCTGGCTCTTCGCGAAACAGCTTGCTCATGGCGCTGCGCATCACGCGATCAGCATCTGACTCTAGTTTGTCAATTTCTTCGCAGGTTTTTAGCGCAGCTTCAGCGGTATTTTTGTCGCTGATGGTGCTGAGCATTTTGACCGCAGAGGCCAGGCGCTCACAGCAGCGCACGCTGATGTCGGTTAAGCGCTTGATGTCGTCGGTCATCACCTTCACGTCGTACAGCGCCATCGTCTCAGCTGAGTCTTGAATCAAATCGGCCACATCATCCATGGTGTTGATCAGCTTGTGAATCTGCTCACGGTCAATCGGCGTGATAAAGGTTTGGTGCAACATCTTGTTAACATCGTGCGTCACACGGTCAGCTGCGCGCTCGGCGTTGTCTACGTCGCGGTTGTATTGCTCACGCAAATGGGCATCGCCGTAGTTGGCTACCAGTTGCGAAAAAGCCCGCGCCGCCTCAACGATGCGGTCGGCATGCTGGTTAAACATTTCAAAAAAGTTGCCTTCACGGGGAAGCAGTTTGCCAAAGAACATGAAATACCTTTGAGATTGTTACGGTTGTGTGTCGGCTGTATGTCAGTTGTGTGACGGATTTTACGCGAACTGTTTGCATGAATCGTGTGCTGGACGCCTCATCTGCTAAGTAGCACATGTAATCGATCTGCAAAACTTCATGCGCCTAGGGTTAGCTCACTATTCATATGCTGCTGAACTTGTAGTTGTAGCTACGCAAGAGAGGCAATTTCGCACGTTTTAGTTGTGCATGTTAGGCAGGTTAGCCATCCTAGATGCTTCAGTCTAGCGATACACCCTACAGTCATAAATAGGCCTATCGCCACACATTACTTAGAACACTACATTTAATCGAAAGGTTCTTATGAGAAACACTCACACCAGCCGTCGCGCTGCAAGTTTGGCCATTCTTGCCGTCGCAGTTGCCTGCTTATCTGCCTGCGACAACACGCCGCAAACTATCAAAATCGGTGTAGCCCAACCTTTGACTGGCGATTTGGCTGGACTAGGTACCGACATGCAAAATGGCGTGCAACTGGCTATCCAAGAGTTGCACAAAAAAGATTTAAAAGTTGCAGGTAAGTCTGTGAAGTTTGAAGTGGTGGCGATGGACGACAAAGCTGACCCCGAAGAAGCGAAAAAAGTAGCTCAACTTTTAGTAGCGGCTGAAGTTGTTGCTGTGATTGGACACCTTACCTCGGGTGCCAGTATCCAAGCTGCACCTATCTACTCGCAAAAGAGCATTGCACAATTGGCCATTTCTACCAATCCGCAATTCACAGAATTGGGTCTCGCCACCACCTTTCGCCTAGTAGCCAACGACAATTTGCAGGCACGTGCAGTAGGTAGCTACGCAGCGAACAGTATTACGCGCAATAAATTTGCTATTGTTGACGACGGTAGCGCTTATGGCAAAGGCTTGGCTAATGCCGCAGCGACTCTGCTTGAAGGTAAAAAAACAATCGCTTTGCGTCAATCGTTTGACACCAAGACTAAGGAATTCACTGCTTTAGCTAGCAAACTTAAGGACGATGGCATTGAAGTGATCGTGAGCACCTTGAGCGATTTTCAGGTTATCGCATTAATCACAGCACTTGAAGCAATAGGCTACAACAAACAAGTCACTATCTTAGGAACAGACTCACTAAAAACTGCTGGCATGATCCCGTACGCCAATAAGGTAGAGGCTATGTTTATCACATCGCCAGTGCTGGATGTGAACGAATTTTCAAGCGGTGGAAATTTTGCCGGTGAATACCAGGCAGCTTA